>JAIRRG010000206.1 GCA_031256095.1 Desulfobulbaceae bacterium | reverse complement strand
CAGCAAGGCTTGGGTACGGGCGATCAGCGCCTGGCCTTCCCTGGCGCTCAGGGCGGCGGCGTGGGCGGCGAGCCTGGCGTTTTCCTCGGACTGGGTGCTGGTCTGTTTTGCCGCATCCGGCGACAGCGTGAGGATGGCCGTGGCTGGTTGATCGAGCAGGCGTTCCGTGATCAGTTTTTCAAAATAACGTTCTTCGAGTGCCGCCCGCCGCAGTTTCCGCAGCAGTTCCTCGCTGGTCAGGCTGGTGAAGAGGTCAGCGCCGTATTTCAGGGCGCACATGGCCTTGCCGATCAAATCGAGGCCGCGCTGGGCCTTGCTGTTTTCCTCGCGCAGGGAAAACTCGAAGCGGTTCAGCTCCGACACCAGCAGGCCGCGGTCAAGGCCATTTTCGGCCATACCGCGCAAGGTTTTTTGGTACAGGCCGAGAAAGGCGTCGCGGTGTTCCGCCTCGCTGCCGATCAGATAGGTGAGCATGACGGTGGCAAAGGACGAGGACGATAAATACAAGCCGCCAAAATCTTTGCATAAACCGCTTTGAATGATGGCGTTTTTCAGCGGCGAGGCGTCGGAGTTGTAGAGGATGGCGGAGAGGATATGCAGGGCCGTGTTTTCCCGCCGCTCAAGAACCGTTCCGACCATGGAGCCTACGGCAAGATAGGTTTTATCCGCTGTATCGGCGGCTTGAACGGCGTAGGTGTCATTGAGGAAAACCGGATTTTTCAGGCCCGTGCCGACAGTTACCTGGCATATGCCGGCGTTTTCGGCAAAGGCGGCGAGGAAATTGTTGTGTAGAAAAGACAATTCTTCGGCCAGGTCGGCATCGCCGTAAACAAAAAACATGGCGTTCGATGGATGATAATGGCGGCGATGAAAGTCGACAAAGGCTTCATAACTGAGATCGGGAATTGATTTCGGATCGCCGCCAGATTCGTGGGCGTAGGTTGAGCCTGGCATGAGACCGCGATAGATGTTGTGGAAAATCGCCCGGATCGGGTCGGAAAAGGCCCCCTTCATTTCGTTGAAGACCACGCCTTGAAAGGTCAGGGGCGAGGCTGCGTCTTCCTGGTGATAGTGCCAGCCTTCCTGTTCGAAGGTGGCGCGGGACAGCAGCGGGTTGAAAACGACGTCGCAGTAAATATCCATCAGGCTGAAGTATTCGCGCCGGTTGCGCGTGGCGAATGGATAATAGGTGATGTCGGCGCCGGTCATGGCGTTGAGAAAGGTCATCAGCCCGCCTTTATGCACCTCGCCAAAAACATCTTTAACCGGGTATTTTTTTGAGCCCATGAGCACCGAATGCTCCAAGATATGGGCGACGCCGGTGGAATCGGTTGGGATGGTGTTGAAAGCGACGGCAAAGGTTTTGTTGCTGTCGCTGTTTTTGATGGCAACGAGTGGGCAGCCGGTGACACCGTGGCGGAAGAGAAAGACCTCGGAGTCAATTTCGGCGATGCTCTGGCGCTCTTCAAGGATAAAACCGGAATACGATTCTTTGACGGTGAATTGCATGGATTTCTCGTTATAAATCAGTTGGTAAAAGTGGATGCGGCATCTGTATAAACTGGTATGTCGGCGGCAAGCTGCCGCCATCGCCAACGAACGGTCTTTGAGACTTCCCGCAGCGCTTGGCCATATTGGAAATAAAAATAATAATAATTGCCATGACTGCCACCGCGAAGCAAGGGGGGAGGCAACTTTTCTTCTTCGTCCGGCCTATGTCCGTCTTTGCCGGTCGTTTCATAGCCCTGTGCCCGCCGCCATGCCGATGACTGGCCGCGAAGATGGGGTAAAAAATCAGCAAATCTACAGCCGTATGGTTGTTTTCCCATCAAGGTCGTGATACCCTTCGATCATAAATGGGCCGCCGCCGCGCTTAACACAGAATTTTTACTCATGTCGCCAAAGGCGGCCCAAGTCATTAAACCCGCCGACAGAAAAAAATAACTACTGATTTCACCAAGGGATTTGCCGCCTTGGCAAGACCAGTTCATTTGCTACCTTTGACAGCCACGAGTTCGTCATCGGTCTAGGCCACTTCCTCAAGTCCTTACCTAAAAAGGGAAAGATCGACATTGTAGCTCGGCTGTTCGACAGTATCAGGAAGAAGTGTTGGCGGCGGTGGCGACGGAATTGAGCAACCATCGCTTGCACCGCGTCGTTTTCACTTTGGAATTTTTGGTTCGGCAACCTTCTTTGCCGTATGATGTATGGTGCCGGAGACCCGCTGAATGAGCCTGCCCCAACACCCTGAAGAGCCTGTGCCCGGATCGCGGGGACAGGAGTGTATGCGGCGGCTTACAAAGTGAAGTCGCAGATGAATATCCATGACTGATGGCGATAGGCATGAATGAAACGCGGAAATTCAAGGTTGTAATTGTCGAGGACGATCCATCGATTCAGACCATGTTGGCCACGTATCTGTCGGCCAATGGTGGTGAGGTGACGGTTATGGGCGACGGAAAAAATCTGCTGCGCGAATGCAACAAGGGCCAGCCGGATATCGTCTTGCTCGATGTGGTGTTGCCGGGTGATGATGGTTTCGTCCTGTTGCGAAAATTGCGTGATGCCGGTGCCGAAAGCCGAGTGATCATGCTGACCGAGCGTAACGCCATCGACGACAAAGTGCTGGGACTTGAGATGGGAGCCGACGATTATCTGGCCAAACCCTTCAGCAGCCGGGAACTCCTGGCCCGCATTCAAAGCCAGTTGCGCCGCAGTCAGACGACGTTAAAGGCCATGCAGGTCGGCGGCATGAGCATTGACCCGGCGACGCGGGAAACACGCGGCGCCGATGGTGGGCTTTTGCCATTGACAAAGACCGAGTTTGACCTTTTCGTCCATCTCGCAAGAAAATCGCCGCAGGTGGTGGCTCATTCCGAGCTGTTCACAGTTTTGGGATACAAATCCGGTGTCGAAACCAAGGCGCTGGTCATGCACATCGCCAATATTCGCCGGAAGCTGAATTCCATGGCCGTTCAGGCAAGTATTCATATCGAGTCCGTCGCCGGTATCGGCTACAAGCTGGTGAGCTAGGCAACGGGCAATGACGCCGATGGGCAATGTATACCGGCATTCCGGTGTCAGGTGAATACAGTGAAAACTCTTCGTTTGTGCCTCCTGTCGTTGATGCTCCTCACCGCTGCCGCTTCGCCCGCGGTGGCCGAAACCATGGTGCCTCTCATGGTTAAAGCCGGTTCCAATCTCATGAGCCTGGCCAACCGCTACTGCCATGACCGGGAAAGCTGGCGGCGCATCGCCGAAGTCAATAACCTGCGCGCCCCTTATATCATCCGTGAAGACAGAACCTTGCTCATCCCCGCTGGCTTGCTGCTCAGCGAAAACGTCAACGTCACGGTTGGCGGCGTCCGTGGCCAGGCCAGCCTGTCGCTGCCCGATACAGCGCCGCGTCCAGTTGCGACCGGTGACCAGGCGTCGCCAGGGGCGACGGTTGAGACCGGTCCAGATGGCTATGTTCTGCTGATTTTCCCGGATCAGCGTTTCATCCGTGTTGACGCCGGCAGCAGTCTGCATGTTGATCTCGCTCTGCGTTTGGCCGACGGTTCGGTGCAGATACAGACCACCTTGAAGCGGGGTGGCAGCCTGAACAATATCAAACCGGGGACCCCTGGCAACGACGGCTTTATTTTACGGACGCCGACGGCGCTCACCGGTGTGCGCGGCACCGAATACCGCCTGAAAGTGGATGGTGACAGCAGCCAGGTTGAGACCCTGCGCGGTGAAGTCTACGCCGCTGCCCAAGGCGCCACCCGCACCGTGCCGGTCGGGCAGGGCGTCATCGTCCGCCAGCGGCAGGCGCCCGGCCCGACGCGCCCTCTGCCAGCCCCGCCGCATGCTTTCGTCGCTGCCGACATCTATAAAAGCCAGCCGCTGTCTTTCCGGCTGCCGGACCAACCCGACGCTTCCATGCGCCTGACTGTCAGCCGTGACGAGCAGGGCTTGCAGGTGGTCGAGAGGCGGCTTGGCAAGGCCGGAGAAAACCTATTCGTGACCCTGCCGGAGGATGGCCGTTATTTCGTTAGCCTGACCGCTATCAATGGCGAAGGCTTTGAAAGCCTGCCGACGCCGCCCAAGGCATTTGTCTTACGGACTTCGCCTGCGCCGCCGATTTTGACCATCCCGAAAGATGCCCGTTTCTTCTCGCCATCGGCCTCCTTGTCTTGGGCCAGGGTGAAGGAGGCGGCAAGCTACCGCGTCATGGTGGCGAAAGACGCCAGCTTCGCCCAGCCACTACATGAAGTTATGGTCTCGGCGCCGTCATGGAAAACGCCGGATCTGCCGTATGGCCCCTATTATGTCCGCATTCAAAGCGTCGCTGCCGACGGCTTTCAATCGAACTGGTCGGAGAACGCCGTTTTTACCATTGCCGAGCGGCTCAAGTTTGACAACGACAAGCTGGCCGCGGGCAAACCGCTCCATCTGCGTTGGCATCGCGCCCAGGAAGGCGCGGTCTATGATTTGCAGGTGGCGGCCAAGCCGGATTTCAGTCAGCCGCTGGTGGCGGTGAATAATTTGCCGCAACCGGAATACACCTTGGAAAAGCCACTTGAACCCGGCGTCTATTATTTACGGGTGCGTAGCCATATGCCGGGTGACCCGGCGAGCCTGTGGGGGCCGGCGGAGGAAATCACCATTGCCGCGCCAATGGGGGCAAGTGCCGGAGTAGTTCTCGCGACTTTACTTCTGTGTATTATTCTGTAAGGGCGCGGCTCAGGGCGGTGCAGTGATGGCGGCGCTGCGCAGCTGGCTGGCCGGGCGGCTCTCCCATCGCCTGCCTTGGCTTTTAGGTTGGCTGATAGCCCCACTTCTGTCGCTGGCGCTGCTGTGGGGCGCTTATGCTTCCGGCAGCCTCAACTCGCTTGCCAACAATATTCTTGATCAGTTTTTCCATTGGCGCGGCGAGCGGCCAAGCAATCAGCGGGTTGTTATCATCGGCATTGACAAGGAGAGCCTGGCCAGTCTTGGCATGTGGCCACTGCCGCGGCGGCTGCACGCCCGGCTGCTGTCTCGCCTGCGCCAGGCCAAGGCGGTTGGCTTCGATATTCTGTTCCAGGAAGCGACGGCGGACGATCAGGATTTCAGTAAGGCCATGGCCGATGGCCCCCCGGTTTTCCTGGCGGCGGCCAAGGATGACAGCGGCTTGCTCACCCCTAGCCCAACCCTCTCTGGCTATGCCGGGATTGGCCATATTCACACGCCACTCAGTTCAGATGGCGTGGCTCGTGGCGCGTTGTTGCGTTACGGCGGCCTGCCGGTACTTTCTTTGGCCATGCTGTACGATAAGACGTTGAGGGTGAAAAGTGGCGAACTGTTGCTCAACTACTACGGTAAAGAGAAAACTTTCCCCTATGTTTCCTATCAGGATGTGCTAAACGAGCGCGTTGACCCGCAATTCTTCGCTGGCCGCTACGTCCTGATTGGCGCCGAAGCCGCCGGTTTGGGCGATGTCCACGCCACACCCTACACGCGGGCGCGGCCCACGGTCGGGGTCGAAATTCAGGCCACCATTTTAGGGAATTTGCTCGACAATAACTTTCT
>JAIRRG010000165.1 GCA_031256095.1 Desulfobulbaceae bacterium | reverse complement strand
ATGGCCGGGCTGGAAGTAGAAAATCCTGCCGTGGCCGCGCCGCCAGCAGCTGGCGGCGCAAGTGGGCGAGGCAGCGTTCGGCCGCGGCGTTGCTTGGCCCATAGTCGCTGGCATCGTTTATGACTGGGCGGCATTTGACAAGATTGGTGATCGCCACATCCTCGTCATCCAAGGCGATGGCCGCAAGCATTTTCGCGAGCAGTTCATCTTCCTCCTGACTAAAGATGAACGTGTCGTCCTGATTTTTACCATGCTGGTAATCACCAACAACAAACAGTTTCGGCGTCAGGCCAGTGCGTCCAGTTTGCGCCGTTAGCGGTTGGATGTCGCTGTCGGCGCACAAACGGCAGTTTTGTAGATTGGCCAGATCAACGGCGGCTATGCCGACAACTTGCCGACTGGCGACGGGCGGCAGCGAAACCGGCCTTACCGGTGGCTCAGTGGTTGTGACTGGCGCCTTTGGGGCGATTGGACGATTATTTAGATGCGGCAGCTGTGCGAGGGCGGACAGATTGGCGGTCGCCGGATAATGGTCAATGCCCAGCGTCTGGTGATAGCGAGCCAGCGTCTGTGCCGATCGCAGAAAATACAGGGCTTCTTCAGTTTTCATGATCCTGGCCTTCGAGCGCGCCCGTGCCAGAACGCTTCCAGGGCCTGGCGTCCGGCAAAGGGGAGAATCAGGCGCAAGGCGTCATTTTCAAAGGCCGGGCTGTGTTCGACGCGGGCGCCAGCGGGCAAGGCCAAGGCGCTTCGCCACTGCCGGAACCGCCGCTCGGCGGCGCTGGATTCAGGGGCGGAAAGAGCCGCCAGGGCATCAAGCAGGCGTTGAGCTTTCTGTGGCTGGTTTATCTGTTTGTCGGCAAAGATAGTCGTTATTTCATTAAGTTGCAGAATGGCCGCCGATGTTTCCTCGCACAAATCACTGGCCTCGGCCAGAAGAGCCAAGAATCGCTTCTGCTTGTTGTCACCAAGCGGGATGGCTGTCAGCGTGGCAAAAACAGAACGCTGATCCTCCGTGGATAAGGCGGCCAGCGCCTGGACAGTAGTCGCGGAGATTCGCCCCTCATGGGCGGCACGCAGGATTTCTGGCGGTAAATTGATGAGCGTCAGCAACTTTGCCATTTCCTGGCTTCGCTCCGCTAGCGCCAGAAGCCGATAAAATTCGCTGAGTCCCTCCGGCGGCAGAAAACGCCTGGCCAGGGCGAGAAAAAAGGCCTTTTCACTGACCGTCAGTGGCGAATGCCAGCGATGTTCCTCAAAAATCAGCAGGAGCAAAGCGCGTTTCCCGATGTCGGCGGCCACCACGCGGCACAGCGTTTCCTCGCCGCCGACCTGTCGTAGCGCCCGCAATCTTCTCAGCCCGGAGAGGACAACAAAGGTATCGCCTTTACTGGCCATGACCAGTGGCGGCTGCAAAACGCCGTGCTCACGCACCGAGGCGATGAGATCGCCGGACAGCGGTTCCTGATCAATAAATGGATGAAGACTCCAGGGGGATTCACGTTCTATCAGCGTCAGGCGGCAGAGGTGCCAGGAAAAAAACGGCGACTTCATTCTCCCCGGTTGATGCGGTCGCGTAAAATGCCGGATGGTTTGAAAGTGACAACGCGGCGGGCATCAAGATTGAGCTGTTCGCCAGTTTGCGGATTGCGCCCAAGCCGTTTCTTTTTGTGTTTGACGTTGAACTTGCCAAATCCGCTAAGAAGGAGGTCCGAGCCGCTAATCAGCGCATTTTTTGAGAGGCGTAGCAGCGCTTCAACAGCTTCCGTTGCCTGCAATTTTGTCAGTGTTTCATGGTTCTTGTAGACCTGCTGCACCAGGTCTGATTTTGTCAGGGTCATGGCATCCTCCGTGTGGATTGGGTGTTTTTTCTCATGGCAGTTTAAACGAGGGAGGCAATCTGAAAAATCGGCAGGTACATGGCAATGACAACACCACCGATCAAGCCGCCCAGCACTACCATCATCAGTGGTTCAATGGCCGAGGTAATGTTTCCAACCGCCTGGTCGACCTCTTGATCATAAAAATCGGCGATTTTATCGAGCATGGTATCGAGGGCGCCGACCGATTCACCAACATTGATCATTTGTACCACCATATTGGGAAAGACGCCGCTCTCCTCCAAAGGTTCGGCGATGGGACGTCCCTCGGCGATGGAGTCAGCGACCCGGTAGACGGCGCGTTCGATCACCTTGTTGTTGGTGGTGCCGGCGACAACCCGAAGGGCTTCCAAAATCGGCACGCCGCTGTGGAGCATGGCACTCAGGGTACGGGTGAATTTGGAGACTGCCACCTTGTGCAAAAGTTCGCCGACCATCGGTAAGGAAAGCAGCGACCGATCGAGTGAAAGCCGCCCTTTTGCGGTGCCGTAAATTTTTTTGAAAATGTAAACAAGGATAATAAGAGCAATGAGGATATAAAGGATGTAGGCTTTAACGAAATTACTCATGTCGATGACGATCTGGGTCGGCAGTGGCAGAGCCTTGCCAAACGAGGCGAACATTTCGGAGAAAACCGGGATAACGAAGATAAGAATGACTGCTAGGATGGCGACGGACAGCAACAAACAGATCGCCGGATAAATCATTGCCCCCTTGACCTTCTTGCTGAGAGCCATGGCCTTTTCCATGAAAACTGCCAGGCGCGACAGGATGGTGTCAAGAATACCGCCGGTCTCCCCGGCCTCAATCATGTTGGTGAAAAAATCGTCGAACACCTTCGGATGCTTGCGCATGGCATCAGCCAGGGTGGAACCGGCCTCAACATCGGCGCGGACGATGTCCAAAAGCTTTTTCAAGGTCGAGTTTTCCTGCTGTTTTTCAATGATCCCTATGGCTTGGACCAGAGGAAGGCCGGCGTCAATCATCGTTGAAAGCTGACGGGTAAAGATAACGACATCTTTCCCGGTGACTTTGGGTTGAAAAAAGGCAATTCCCGCCAGCAGATCTTTGTTTTTTCCCTTGATGATCGGATTGGAAATGCGCAGTCGTTTTACCTGAACCAGGGCTGCCGCTTTGTCCGAAGCCTCGACCTCGCCTTTTCTTTTTTCACCGAGAGCATTCTTCCCTTTCCATACATAGACAGGCATAAACAGCCCTTTCAGAAAAGAACAGCGCCGGGAGCCAAGTGTCCAGCTGTCTCAGCCAGACGCCGGCATGGTTTTGCCATACAAAATCAACAAATTGTCATGAGCGGGTAGTATTGTATCGCAGTGAAAAAGCAAGAAGCAAGACAAAAGTGTTTTATCCATCCGCCGCCGCGCATGGACAGCGGCCGTGGAATCCGGTAAATTCGCGTAATAGCAAGTGGCTTCAGACCGTGGCCACCCTTTCATCATTTTTTTTGAGACGGCTTTTTTGAAACCATTCTTTTTTGCTCTTTTTTTTATTTTTCTTGTTCCGGCCTACTCTCTGGCACGGGAAGACGCCCCGGCCTTTGCCGATCTGGCGGTCAACAACTCGGCCAACGAGCTACTGCTTTACGCCAGCTTAAAAGATGCCTTTACCGCGGAAATGACCGGCAGCCTGCAAAGCGGCATCCCGCTACAATTCCGCTTTTACGCCGAGTTGCGCGAACGCGATTCCGGCCACGAAGCTGGCAAGTGGGAATTCGTTCATCGTTTGAGTTATGATACCTTGCAGGAAAATTACCGTTTTGAAAACGTTTCGCCGCCGGAAACGCGGATGTTTGCCGATCTGGCCATGGCGAAACAGGCAATGTCCTGCCTAAACGGCGCGCCCTTGCTGAAACTTGCCGCCTTGAAGCCACATACCGCCTACACCTTGCGGGTGCGTGTAGACCTCTATCAACGAGATTTCCCCGGTGGCGCGGTGGTACGGACAGTGATGAAATTGTGGGATGTGAAAACCGGCTGGCAAGAATTTTCTTTCACTTTGCGCTGACCGCCATGCCCCACCCGGAAAATTTCCCGATAAACAGCAGACCGGAACAGGAAATCGCCGGTATCCGCCAGCGCAAAAAAAAGGCGGTGCGCCTGGCCTTTGCCGCCTGCTTGCTGCTGGTGCCGTTTCTTATCTGGGCTCAGGTCTGGGTATATA
>JAIRRG010000116.1 GCA_031256095.1 Desulfobulbaceae bacterium | reverse complement strand
AAGGTAATTGGCGAGGACGCCTGTCTGTCTTCGGCGCGTCTGGCCCTGGTTATGGCCCTGCTCGCGGTTCTGAAAAACGCTTTGACGCTCAGCGGCCTGAAGGCGCCGGAAACGATGTGAGGAAAGAAAAAATTGGCAGCGGATAAACCACGGCGGGCGATTCGTTTTGAGCTGACCTGGCGCGGCGTCTTCGGCGTCGCCGTCTTGGTGTTTTGCCTTTTTTTATGGATGTTCATTCTTGGCGTCTGGGCTGGCCAGACCATTTTGCCGGCATCCGGCCCACCAGTATCTGATCCGCCGGCATCCGGCCCAGCCGCGGCGCCAAACAACACGCCCACACCGGCCAACTCATCCAGCCACTAACAAACCACATGACCGCAGCCACATGCCAAGGCTACAGAGTTGCGGCGCCGCTAACCCGGCACGACTTTTTCGTTAACAGGATATTATGATCACTACCATACTCACCAAAATTTTTGGCAGCAAAAACGACCGCGTTCTCAAAGCAATCCGCCCACTCGTTATCAGGACCAACGAGTTTGAAGAGAGTATTCGTCAACTCGGCGACCAGGAACTGGCCGCCCAAACCGTCGCCTTCCGCGAGCGGCTGGCCCAGGGTGAAAGCCTTGACCAACTGCTGCCGGAGGCCTTCGCCACGGTGCGCGAGGCGGCCCGGCGGGTGCTGGGTGAGCGCCATTATGACGAGCAGCTCGTCGGCGGCGTTGTCCTGCACCAGGGCAAAATCGCCGAAATGAAGACCGGCGAAGGCAAAACCTTAACCTCAACGCTGGCCGTCTATCTCAACGCCTTGCCAGGAAAAGGCGTGCATGTGGTGACGGTTAACGATTACCTGGCCGGGCGCGACGCCGAATGGATGGGCCGCGTCCACCAATTCCTCGGCCTGAGCGTCGGCAAAATTATCCACGGCCTTGACGACAACGAACGCCGCGAGGCCTATGGCGCCGACATCACCTATGGCACTAATAATGAGTTTGGTTTTGACTATCTGCGCGACAACATGAAGTTTGACCTGCGGGACTATTGCCAGCGCGGCTTCAACTACGCCATTGTCGATGAGGTGGATTCCATTTTGATCGACGAGGCGCGGACGCCCCTGATCATCTCCGGGCCGTCCGACATTCCGACCGAACTTTACGCCAAAGCCAACCACATCCTGCCGAAATTCCAAGAGAAAGAGCATTACACCATTGATGAGAAAGCGCGTCAGGTCAGCATGACCGACGACGGCGTCGCTTTGGCCGAAGATTTGTTGGGCATCGAAAATCTCTATGATCCCAATAACATCGACTACCTGCATCATCTGAACCAAGCGTTCAAGGCCCATAAGCTCTTCAAGCGCGATGTCGATTATATCGTCAGCGGTGGCCAGGTGAAGATTGTCGATGAATTTACGGGCCGGGTCATGGAGGGGCGGCGCTACAGCGACGGCCTGCACCAGGCGCTGGAGGCCAAGGAACATGTGAAGATTGAGCAGGAAAACCAGACCCTTGCCTCAATCACCTTCCAGAACTACTTCCGTATGTACAAGAAGCTGGCCGGCATGACCGGCACCGCCGACACGGAAGCGCCGGAATTTAAGAAGATATACAATCTTGACGTCACGGTGATGCCGACGCACATGCCGATGATCCGCGCCGATTACGCCGATGTCATCTACAAGAATGTCGCTGCCAAATACCGGGCAATCATCAGAGAAATCAAGGAGATGCACGAACAGGGGCGCCCTGTCCTCGTTGGCACCATCTCGATCGACATTTCGGAAAAAATTTCACAGATGCTGAAAAAGGAAAAGATCGAGCATGAGGTGCTGAACGCCAAACAGCACGCCCGCGAGGCCGAGATCATCGCCATGGCCGGACAGTACGGCAAGGTGACGATCGCCACCAACATGGCCGGACGCGGTACCGACATCAAGCTGGGCGCAGGAGTGGTTGCGGTCGGCGGTCTGCACATCATCGGCACCTCGCGCCACGAGGCGCGGCGCATCGATAACCAGTTGCGTGGCCGTTCCGGTCGTCAGGGCGACCCCGGCTCGTCGCGTTTCTACCTCTCTTTGGAAGATGACCTGTTGCGCATCTTCGGCTCCGACCGCATTTCCGGCATCATGGACAAGCTTGGCATGGAAGAGGACGAGCCGATTGAGCATTCGATGATCACGCGGGCCATCGAAAACGCCCAGAAGAAGGTCGAGGCCCGCAACTTTGAGATCCGCAAACACTTGCTTGAATACGACGACGTCATGAACAAGCAGCGCGAGGTGATCTACCACCGGCGGCGCGAGTTGCTGACCTCAGAAGACCTGAGCGATGTCGTTGCCGATATGATGCAGGAGACGACCGAGGAGATTGTCGGCGAATACGCCAATACCCGCCATGATGCCGCCGACTGGGATTGGGATGGTTTCGCGGCTCGCATGGGCTCAGCCTTGGTCACCCAGGTGCCAGTGGCGGAAGAGGCCAAGGCTGGCATGAAACCGGCGGACTTGTTGCAATTGGCCGATGAGGCGGTCAAGGCCGCCTATGCCCGGCAATGTGAGGTAAATGGTCAGGAAACCCAGAAGGAACTGGAGCGGTTCATCCTCTTGCAGAATGTCGATACCCTGTGGAAGGAACATCTCCTGGCCATGGATCACTTGAAGGAGGGGATCGGCCTGCGCGGCTATGGTCAGAAAAATCCGCTGATCGAATACAAGCGCGAGGGCTTTTTGCTGTTTAGCAAGCTGATAGAAATCATCCGCCTGCAAACGGTGTCGTCATTGATGCAGGTACGGGTGATGC
>JAIRRG010000021.1 GCA_031256095.1 Desulfobulbaceae bacterium | reverse complement strand
CAAGCCATCAAAAGCCGGTCAACGGACAGAATTTTTCGTGGCGTTCCCAAGCGCGGCGGGCAAACGACCATTACCATCGATCAAGCCTGTTTTCCCTGCGAAGGCGCCATGTATCTTTTCGGCTCGGCATTGAATGAATTTCTCAGCATGTACGCGACGGCGAACAATTTTCATTATCTCATCGTGCGGGAAGCGTCACGGGGAGAGGAATACCGCTGGCCGGCCAGGCTCGGCGGCGGCGGTCATCGATAACAAAGGAGGCATAGCCATGGCTTTTTTCAGACTTTCAGCGAATGAATCGTGGTTTGATTTTCGCGTCACCAGCGGCAAAACCGATTTTGGCGAGTTAAAGGTGTACGCCTTTTCCGGAGTTGAGCGGGTCAACGCCCCGTATGAATTTAGCATTGAAGTGGTGAGCGACAACGCCAATCTCGACCTGACTACTGCCTTGGGCAAGGAATGTCTGCTGACCATCGGCGACCGCGACGGCGACAAACACCCTCGGCACGGTTGTATCCGCCAGATAGAGCAGGGCCATAGCGGCAACGCCTCTACTTTTTATCGAGTTCATATGGTTCCAAGACTGTGGTTTCTTTCCCAGGCCCAGGGTTATCACATTCACAGGCGCCAGAGGGCGCCGCGTGTCATTGAGGCGGTGCTGCGCAGGCACCGTTTTGTCGCCGGCTCCTACGACTTTCGCAAGCTGAGGAGAGACAGCTATCCGGAGAAGGAGTACGTGGTGCAATATGGGGAAAGCGATCTTGGTTTTATAGATAGGATATGTCAGGAAGAGGGCATCATCTATTTCTTCACGCATCAGGAAGACATGCACTGCCTGTGTTTTACCGATTTGGCCGGTGGCCCGCGCATTGCCGGGAATAGCACTATCGGCTACCAGCCCGGTTCCGGGCAGGCGGCGGAGACGGCGGTAATCTCCAGCTTACAAGTCAAGGAGCGGATCAACAGCGACGCCTGCGTCTACCGCGAGTACAATTTTATGATGCCGACGGTCGATTTGACCGTGCACCGGCAGGAGATGGATTGGAAAAAAGCGCCGGCGCCGAGGGCGATGAAACTGGAGATGTGCCAGTTTCCGCATCTTTATCAGACGCGGGATGACGGGGAGCGCTACATCAGGCTGCAACTGCAACGGCAGTTGAACTTTCGCGAGCGGATAAAAGGCAAGTCGGATGTCGCCCGTTTTGTCCCGGGCTGCACCTTTACGCTGAACGGCCATCCGCGTAAGGAGGTCAATCGTGACTGGTGGCTGTTCAAGGTGCGGCACGAGGGCAAGCAGCCGGGTGTTTTGCAACAGGAAGCGCCGGCGGGCCGTGGCCTGGAGTACAAGTCCACTTTTACGGCGATTCCTGACGATGTGCGTTTTGTGCCGGAGATAGTCAACAAGAAAGCGAGGATTGACGGCGTGCAATCGGCGGTAGTCATCGGCCCGAAAGGGGCGGAGGTGCATACCGACAAGTATGGCCGCATCCTGGTGCGGCTCCATTGGCCGAGAGCTGAGGCCGACGGCGAGACGAGCATCTATTGGGCGCGGCTGTCGCAGGGCTGGGCGGGGGCGAATTGTGGTTTTATGCAAATTCCCAGAGTGGGTGAAGAGGTGCTGGTCGAATTTATGGATGGAGACCCGGAGCGACCGGTAATTACAGGCCGGGTCCACAATGCCGGGAAAATGCCGCCTTATGCGCTGCCGGACAACCAAACTAGGACGGTGTTTAAGTCGATGAGCACGCCTGGCTCGGAGAAGGGGCCGCGCGGCTACAACGAATTGAGTATTCAAGACATGCTGGGCAGCGAGGAGATTTCCGTCCGCGCCGAAAGAAATGTCACTTTTGACGTTAAAAATGACTGGAACGAGACTATCCAGCATGACCGCAGCAGCTATGCGAAGGGCAAATCGCTGATTAAGGCCGATGATATAATCCAAGTGGATGGCGGCAAAACTCTGATTATCCAGGCGGGCGGTCAGTCAATCACGCTCGATGCTTCCGGCATCAAATCCAGCGTTCCCATTCATGTCGGCGGCAGCCCCGTTGCCAGCCCTGACGCCGCCACCGCACAAACAGCGGCAGGAAGCGCCAGCGGCCCAGCACCGGATAAAGCGGATACGGGGCAAAGGCTCGAAAAACTCGAAAAGAGCGAGCAGGCGAGGGAGGCGAAGGAAGCGGAAGGTCAGAAGAAAACCGACCAGGACGGGAAGAATAAGGAGAATACGTCAAATCTCAACGTTTTGCTGGCGGCGGGAGGCGCGGCGGTCACTCCGGGCAACAATAAGTTATCGATTCTCAGCGCGGCGCTTGGCGCCTTGGGAGACAAAGACGGTTCGCTAGTCAAGGAGTTGACAGGCCACCTGACTGGGGCGGTGAAAAGCGTGACCGATACCCTGCAACTGGGCTTGGATACAAAACAAGTCAATTCTATCGTCACGGGAATACTGGGCGTTGGCGCTGGGGTGGGGGCGGCGGTGCTGACCGCGAAAGCGACCGGCAAGAGCGCGGCAGACCTCATACAGACCAATGCCGGCAAACTGGTTACCACCGCCGTCGATGGGTTTATAACGGCCACGCCGCCTCGGGATGACGCGGGTCAAAAGAAGACTAATGATCAGGGGGGCTGGCTATGAGGACGATAATCAAAATTCCCCTCTGTGCCGTACTGGTGCTATTACTAAGTCTAGCGACGCTGGCTGATACTACCTGTGCGGCATTGAGCGCCAATGCGACATTTCAAGAACTCTCCAGTCTAGCCCAAGGTGGTAATGCCGAGGCGCAATTTCAGCTTGCTAAACGATATGGTACCGGACAAGGCGTAGCCAAAGATGAAAAACAAGCCTTATCCTGGTATCGAAAAGCTGCGGAACAAGGCTATGCTAACGCGCAAAACAACCTTGGTCAAATGTACAAATATGGGTTAGGTATAGCCCAGGACTATGCACAAGCGGCATCTTGGTATCGCAAGGCAGCGGAGCAGGGAAATGTCATTGCGCAAAATAATCTTGGCATAATGTACATAGATGGGCTAGGTGTCCCCCGCGACCACGCGCAAGCCGTCTATTGGTATCGCAAGGCGGCGGAACAGGGAAACGCCGCCGCGCAAACCAATCTTGGCGCGATGTATAAAGACGGAGACGGCGTAGCCAAGGATTACGCACAAGCTCTCTCTTGGTTTCGTAAGTCAGCGGCCCAAGGCAATGCCAACGCGGAAAACAATCTTGGCAATATGTACAGCACTGGGCAAGGCGTGGCCCAGGATAACACCCAGGCGGCATCCTGGTACCGCAAAGCGGCGGAACAGGGAAACTACGCCGCGCAAACCAATTTGGGCGCGTTGTACAGCACCGGACGAGGCGTGGCCCGTGATTACGGGCAGGCGGTGTATTGGTATCGTAAGGCGGTGGCGCAAAACGATCCGCAGGCGCTTTGCTTTCTGGGCCTGATGTA
>JAIRRG010000100.1 GCA_031256095.1 Desulfobulbaceae bacterium | reverse complement strand
TCCACCTCAGACAGACGACTGCTCTCCCAAACCATTCTCCATGAATATTTACGGCCGCATCGACGACATTTATATCGTCCATCGGATAATTGCCATCCCCGGCTATATTCGCAGGAAGGACATCTTCTCATTACCGAACCTTAACATGGTCCGGTTTGGGTAGGTATTACCTTGTTTAGTGGCCGGCGCGGCGCCGCCAGCCGCGATGATCGAGGGCATGGAAAAGATGGGCTTCGAGTTGACCCACGTCTATGGTCTGACCGAGATATATGGTCCGGCCACCGTCTGCGCCAAACATGAAAGCTGGGATCAGCTTGACATCGGCGAGCGTTCGCGCCTGAACGCCCGCCAGGGCGTGCGCTACCACATGCAGTGCGACGCCCGCGTCATTGACCCGGGGACCATGCGGCCCGTGCCGATGGACGGTGAAACCATGGGCGAGATCATGTTCCGCGGCAACAGCATCATGAAAGGCTACCTGAAGAATTCCAAGGCCACTGAGGAAGCCTTTTACGGCGGCTGGTACCACACGGGCGATCTGGCGGTGCAATACCCCGACGGCTACATCAAGATCAAGGACCGCAGCAAGGAATCATCATCTCGGGCGGCGAGAACATCTCTTCCATTGAGGTGGAGGATGTACTCTACCGTCACCCCGCCGTGATGACCGCTGCCGTGGTGGTCAAACCCGACCCCAAATGGGGCGAGACACCGTACGCCTTTATCGAACTGAAACCTGGCGTCGAAGCGACCGAAGCCGATATCATTGCCCACTGCAAGCAGCACCTGGCCGGTTTCAAGGTGCCGCGCGCCATCGTCTTTGGCGAACTGCCCAAAACCAGCACCGGCAAGCTTCAGAAGTTCCATTTGCGCAAGCAGGCCGGCTCGACAACCGCCATTGATGTCTGAGCCGTTTTGTTGCCACGGCCATAATCAGCCAGCCGTCTTGCCCATGGTCGCGCCGCCTGTAAAACCCAACCACTCGCCCTTGCCTGCATAGGCAGAGGCGGTTTGGAAAATCACTTATATCGTTAAATTTTGATCCTCTCATCAATGGCTGAGAGGATCAAAACAATGCCTCACGCCGCCGATAGCTGCAAAGCAAGGAGGCGCTGACAATATAAAAGGAGATGGAGCCGTGATGCGGTCGAGCGGCTCACGGCGCCAGTTCGCGCAGTATCTCACGGGCGATGATCAGGCGCTGGATTTCGCTCGTGCCCTCGTAGATGGTGGTGATGCGGGCGTCGCGGGTGTAGCGCTCAATCGGGAAATCTTCGGTGTAACCGTAACCACCAAGCATCTGCACGGCTCGGTAGCAGGCGCGGTTGGCGCTTTCAGTGGCGAAGACCTTGGCCATTGACGCCTGTTTGGCGAAGGGGCGTTTATTTTCCTTGAGGAAGGCGGCGTTCATCAACAGCAGGCGGGCCGCTTCCAACTCGGTATAGGAGTCGGCGATCATCCATTGGATGGCTTGAAAATTGGTAATCTTCTGGCCAAATTGCTCACGTTCCGCCGCGTAACGGGTGGCGGCGCCGATGGCCGCCAATCCGACCCCAAGCCCCAAAGAACCAATGCCGATGCGCCCCCCGGCCAATTCACTGACGGCGATGCGAAAACCATCGTTCAATTTGCCCATCATCGCCGCCGCCGGCACCCGGCAGTCGGTAAAGATCAGTTCGTTGGTGGCCGAGGCGCGTTGCCCCATCTTATGTTCTTCCTTGCCGATGGCCAGCCCCGGTGTTCCTCCTTCAACAAGAAAGCAAGAGATGCCTTTCCCTTTGGCGGCGGTTTTATCCGTCACCGCCCAGATCACGAAGACTCCAGCGTAAGGGGCTGAAGTTATGAATATCTTTGAGCCGTTGATGATGTAAGAGTCGCCGTCTTGAACGGCGGTGGTTTTCATGCCAGAGGGATCGGAACCGGCGCAGGTTTCCGTCAGGCCAAAGCTGGCGGCGGCGTATTCGCCAGAGCAGATTTTCGGGATGTATTGCCGCTTCTGTTCCTCGGAACCGACCACCTGGATGACCTCGGCAACCATGTTGTTGACGGAAACCGTAACCGCGGTGGCGGCGCAGGCACGGGCAATCTCGGTCAGCGCCAGGCTAAAGGCGACGGCGCCCGCCGCCGAACCGTCATAGGCTTCGTCGACATTCAAGCCCATAAAACCCAAATCCGCCAGCTTCTTCAGATTGGCGAGATAAACGGCGCGGTCCTTATTTTGATCCAGCTTGGCGGCAACCGGTTCCAGCTCGGCCTTGGCAAAGTCGCGGGCGGTCTCCTGAATCAGCTTTTGCTCTTGGCTCAAATCCAGGTTCATAACAATATCCTTGATGATAAAAGCGCGGGATGTGCCGAGAATAGTCCAAGAGAAACTCCGCTAACGTTGCTGGACGCCGGAGAAAACGCCCAGCAACGACAATACCGCTGGCGTTATTTCTTCTTGGAACTCAGCTCAGGGAATTGGTGATAGAAATATTCATTTGGCTCTTTCACTTCTTCCTGTTTTTTCTTCACTTCCAGATCGCGAAGCTGCACTCGGCGGATCTTGCCGGAGATGGTTTTTGGCAAATCATCAACAAACTCGATGATACGAGGAATCTTGAATTTGGCCAGCACCTTAATGGTGTGCTGAAACAGATTGAGCGCCAGTTCCTTCGACGGCTTTTGCCCCTGTTTCAGCACGACATAGGCCTTCACCAGCTGATAGCGGCTGGGGTCGGGGCTGCCGACGACGGCGGCTTCCAGCACCGCCGGATGCTCGACCAAGGCGCTTTCCACCTCAAACGGGCCGACGCGGAAATCCGAAGACTTGATCACATCATCGGAGCGGCCGACGAACCACCAATAGCCATCCTTATCGAAGTAGGCTTTGTCGCCAGTATCGTATAGATTGTGCTGAAAAACGGCTTTGGTGCGTTCTTCGTCGCCGATATAACCCTGGAAGAGGCCGATGGCCCGCCAATTGCTGAGGCGGACGGCAATACGCCCCGGTTCATCGACGGCGGTTATTTCCTTGCCTTCATCATCCATCAATATGACATCATACATCGGTGAGGGATAACCAAAGGACCCGAGACGTATTCTCTTTTCCATCCACGGCGGATTGCCGATCATTACCGTCGATTCGGTCT
>JAIRRG010000031.1 GCA_031256095.1 Desulfobulbaceae bacterium | reverse complement strand
GTGACGATCCATTGGTCTCTCTCAAAAATTGTATTGTGTTATATGAACTACCTTAGGTGAGAGAGCATTATACATCAAAACATGTGAAAACCCAACAAAAAACAACTAAAACATTTTCTTATGTTGAGTAACAACTCAATATTTCAAATATGATATCGATATTCTGGTCAATAAATGGCTCGCATCCATGAAAACCGTTTCCTCCTGTCTGTGCCTGACCATCGACGCCGACGTCATGGCCCTCGACGCCATTGGCGATTTTTGTCTTGGCGTCTTTAACGCGGCGGTCGAGCAAAGTGCCGATAGGCCGGTGTTGCGGGTGTTTCTTGCACTGCCGGAAAATCCGGCGGCCATCGTGACGCAACTGGAAAATTATTGCCAGCAATTGGCCAAGGCCCTGAGCATAGCGTTACCGCGCGTTAGCTGGAAAATTCTGCCCGCCCAGGATTGGGGCAGCCGCTGGAAGGAGCATTTTCATCCCTTTACCCTGACACCTGGCCTGGTGATTGCCCCAACCTGGAAAGAATACGCCGCCCGGCCAACGGAGAAGGTCATTGTTATGGACCCTGGCATGGCCTTTGGTACTGGCCATCACGCCACAACCAGCATGGCGGCGGCATTGTTATTGGAAACGGTGGCGGCAGGTGCGGAGACAGTTTTGGATGTCGGCTGCGGTACCGGTATTCTGGCCATGGCAGCGGCCCTTTTTGGCGCTGGGCAGGTGCTTGCCATTGATAACGACCCACTGGCGGTAACGGCTGCGCGAGAAAACGTGGCAAGAAATGACCTGAGTGCCAAAATTGGCATCAGTGGTGACAATCTGTCTTCACTATCAGGAAATTTTCACATCGTCATTGCCAACATCGTCTACGATGTGCTGCTGGATTTAGCGCTGGATATGGTCAGGCTAACCGCGCCGGGCGGTGCCTTGATCTTGTCTGGCATCCTCGCCGGGAAACAGGAGGAATCAATTATCAGGCATTTCGCTGCCCTCGGCTGTATCGGAAGCGATCAGCGGCGGCAGAATGAATGGGCGGCGTTACGGCTGCACAAAAATTTCTCACATGCACAATAAAGAGCTAGGCATCCCTCGATGTTTTCGCCGCGGCAATATATAAGGCTCTGTACCATCAGGATCATCTCTGCGCCCGCGCCCGCCTTGGAACGGCATTCTAGCTGAACAACGGCTTGCTGTTCAGCCAAAGGCGCAGATAGGGCTTTCTTTGCGAAAATTTGTACGTTTTTTGCTCCGGCGCCATTTCCTGCCGGTTTTCTATGCTATAGACGACCAGCAGCATAAAAAGAATCATCGCCAATACTGAACGCTTTGAAATCATGCGTCACTTCGTGTATGTATAATGATCTTCCCGGCCAAATTGACCGGTTTCCTTGTATAAAGGACATGACAGATCATCAGCCAAGGTATCGCTGATGATGAAAAAATTTTTCAACGACTTGCTGGGGCACAATGGAGCGCGATTACAAGACCGAAGCGCACGCTCACTGGGATTTTATCAATCAGATGGCGAAAAGGCGGTTCTGGCAGAGCGCAATCGCCGAGAAGGCGGCACTGGCAGTTATGGATGGTTTTGCCCAAAATGACTGGGCGGCCCTGAAAATATACCGAGGCGAAGCCAGCTTCGGCGCCTTTGTCAGGGCGATGGCCGTCGTCGAGTTAGAGAATTTCGCCGGCGCCCGCTTTGGCCGCCGCCGTCCACCGCTGTGGGTGCGACAGCTGGGCGGCATATGGGAAAAACTCCACGCCCTCCTGTGCCGCCAGCGGGTACCGCTCGGCGAGGCAACGGAATTTGTCTGCGCCGCCATGGAAGGCGCCAATGCTGTCGAGGTGGAGAGAGCAGCCCGGCGGATACTCGCCCGCATTGCCGACTGCGGCATGGTGGTAGAAGAAGTGCCGCTTGATAAGGCCCCAGAAGTGGCGGTGACGGCACCTTCCTCGCCCAGTGGGGAATCAGAACGCAGCGAGCGGGATGAAACGATGACCACGGTTTTTCAACTGCTGCTTGGCGGCGGGCCGGAGGCGGCGGACAAACTGCATGGGGCTTTGAGAACGGTAAACATCAACATTTCTTCGCAAGAGCGTCTGTTTTTGAAGATGTGCTACCAGGATGGCTTGGCGGTCACCAAAGCCGGGCAACTGCTTGGCATGGGACGCTGGCAAGCGGCGGCCCGGATGCGGCGTATTCTTGACCGCCTGCGCCGGGAATTCGAGCGGGCCGGGCTCTATCAAGAAATGATGCTTTTGCTGCAAGATGGCGGCTGAGGGATTCGATTATGAAGGAGGAGAAATATCCGGACCGAGCTTTGGTTTTGCTGGCTCTGGCGTCAGACGAAGAGCAAAAAACCGACCGCCAGGCAAGCGCCCAAGCGAGTGGCTGCCTCATTCCGGAAGAGATCGCGGCCATAGCCGAAGGGCGGCTGACCGGGGAGCGGCGACACCGGCTGATCCGCCATCTGGCCGTCTGCCCGGAGTGTTATCGCGCCTGGCTGGAAGTGGCGCGACAGACCGTCACTGAGCGGCGCGGCGGCGTGGCTCCGGCTTGGCCCTGGCCGCGCCTGTCTTGGAAGACGCTGGGCTACACCGGCGGCACCATGGCCGCTATGGTCACCTGCCTGGCCATTTTTATCCATCGGTCGCCAGAGATAACGTACCGCCAGCAGTCGACGTCAATACAAGTTCAATCTCCAACTAGCGTCAGTCAAGCCGAGACCGCTGACAACGAGGCAAAGCCAACCACGGAAAATGGGGATACCCCGTCAGCGCCTAACACCGGCGGCATTGCCAGCACGATGGACGAGGTGATCAAAAAAGGCGATTCAGCCCCTGCAACAGGCAGCGCGGCGGGTGAACAGACTGGTGGGCAGCTTGCCGCCAAGCCTATGGCCGCTGACAAAGCCGTTGAAAAGCCCAACGAAAAACACAACAGTATCCAAGTGGGCGCCGTCGAGGTGCGGCGTTCCAGCAACCCACTGACCGTCTGGTACGGCGACCTATGGGAAATGTGCCATCAATCCCACTTCGCGCCAGAGCAATGGACGTCCTTGTACGCCAGGGGCGCTGATATTCTTGAAACCTTACCAGAAGATGGTCAGAACCAGGAAACCGACCGGCTGTGGCTGACCCTGGGGCAAATGGAAGGATTGACGGCGGAGCGCCGTCAGCGTTTTTGCGCCTGGTCAAATAAAGAATTGGCCCGCAAGTTGGGGAAAAAGAAATAATCACAGCGTTAAACGGATGGAGCGGGCGAAGGGCTGTAATTCAGTATGACAAGCAGCCAGCCACAGGCTGGGAAAGCGCCACGCATTCCGCCATTTTACATACGGCGCAATGCGCTTTCGGGTTTTGCGCATAGGGCGCATTATGCTTCGCTTATGCGTCCTATGCGATTCGTCCTTGCTTGGAAATGAAGATTACCGGCGGTGGGTAATCGCCGTGGATTCTGTCGGAAGTCACGAAAATCATGCCTTCAACCTTGGTCTGAGCCAAAAGCATTCTGTCGAAGATATCTTTGTGGATTTGCGACAACGCATTGGCGGCTAAGGCATGGGCACTGGTGATGGGGAGTTGGGCCTGTAAATGCTTGTCAAAAAACGCCAGAAACTCTATTTTTCAACTGTTTACCTGACAGAAAAGCTTACGAGGCCGAACCTATCTCATGCATGGATGCCGCCGTTTTCATATCCAGTGCCACCATGTTGGCGTAAGCACCGCCCAGGGCCAGCAAGTCGTCGTGCCGTCCCTCTTCGACGATGCGCCCATGGGCCATGACGACTATGTGGCTGGCCCGTTTGATCGTTGACAAACGGTGGGCGATGATCAGCGATGTGCGCCCGGCAAAGACTGTGGCCATGGCTTCTTCCAAAATGTTTTCCGATTCGGTGTCGATGGCGGCGGTGGCTTCGTCCAAGACGAGGATGCGCGGATTGCGGCACAGAACCCTGGCGAATGAAAGCAGCTGCTTCTCGCCGGTGGACAGTTCCTGACCACCTTCGCCGAGCATGGTATCAAGACCGGCGGGTAGGCGGCCGACGAAATGATTCATGCCGGTTCGCGTTAATATCTCTTCCACCTGTTGCCGCGACGCGCCGGCATCCATGACTATATTGGCCAAAAGCGTATCCTGTAAGATCAGCGAATCCTGCAAAATGACGCCGACAACCTGACGCAGCCGCGCGACATCAACCTCGCGAATATCAACCCCGTCAATGGTGACGCGCCCTTGCCAGGGATCATAAAACCTGAGCAGTAAATTCAGCAGCGTCGTCTTGCCGGAACCGGTGGCCCCGACCAGGGCAACCGTCGCGCCCGGCGGCAGGCGCAGGTTGAGGCCGTGGATGACCGGCTCATCGGCTTTGTAGCCAAAGATGATGTTGTCGAAACAAGTTTCGCCACGCGGCGCCGGCAAGGGCACAGGCGGGTCGGCAGCGGGCATGATGTTTTTCTCGTCAAGCAGTTCAAAGATGCGCTCGGCCGAGGCCATGGCCGACTGGACGATGGAATAATTCTGCGACAACTCGCGCAGCGGCTGGAAAAACAGGCGCATATAGGAGATGAAGGCCACCAGTTCGCCCAGGGTCAGCCGCTTGTGAATTACCTCACCGCCGCCGAACCAGAGGATCAGGGCGATGGCCGCCGTGCTCATCAATTCGGTCATCGGCATGAACAGGCCAAAGACTTTGATCTGCCCCAGCGTCCGCCGATAAAATTCGCGGCTCATCGCATGGAACAAACGGCTGGCCGAGACGGCGCGCGCAAAGATGCGCAGCATGGCGATACCGGCAATGGCCTCGGCCAGATAACTGTTGATTACCGCCAGTTGACTGCGGATCTGCCGGAACTGTTCCCGCGACAATCGGGCGAAAAAAACTGAAACCAGGGCGGCCAACGGCACGAAGGCCACCATCCAGGCACCCAGGAGCGGACTCATCCACACGAGAAAAACCAGGATCGAGAACATGCGCAGAATATCGTTGAAAATGGTCACCATCACCGAGGTGAACATCTCATACATATTCTGAATATCGTTGGTCAGGCGGGTAACCAGGCGACCGCTCGGATGCTCATGAAAAAAGGCCAGATCACGGCCCATCAGATGGATGAACAGCGATTGCCGCATCTGGTGCATGATGCTCTGGCCGATGTATTCCAAAAGCAGGATCTGGGCAAAAGACACGAAAAAAACACTGGCCACCAAAACGCCGTACCACAGGCAAGAGGTGGTAATGCCAGCAAAACGCTCAGCCTTGGGCAGGCTGCCAGTCATGATATAGAGGTCAATGGCCTGCTGCAACAACCAGGGCAGAGCCATGGTGGCGGCGGTTAGGACAAAAGACAGGCAAATGGCCGCGGCCAGCCGCCAGCGGTGGCGCACCCCAAGGCGGACAATACGCAGCCACAGCCGCAGATCGCCGACTCGGCCAATCTCTCCTTCCTCCATGTAATGGTCAAATGGCGGCATAATCGCTTCCGGCGAGCTGTTGCTTGGCGGCCATGGCTTGATAGAGATGGCTTTGCCGCGACATTGCCCGGTGATCGCCCCTGGCCACGAGACGGCCTTCGTCGAAGACGATGATTTCCTTGGCCGCAGCCAGAGTTTTCAGGCGATTCGAGACGAGGATGACAATGCGGTTTTGGAAATGGCCGGTCAGGGCGGCGAGGATTTGCTCTTCGGTATCGACATCGACCGCCGACAGGCCGTCGTCAATGATGAGAATGGGCCGGTCGCAGAGCAAGGCCCTGGCCAGGGCGATGCGTTGCCTCTGGCCGCCGGACAGGCGGACGCCGCGTTCGCCTATCCTGGTTTCATATCCCTCGGTCAGGGCCATGATGTCGTCGTGGACGGCGGCGGTTTTGGCGACAGCGATGATTTCCTCGCGCGTCGCTTCTTCCCTGCCCAAAGCAATGTTGGCGGCAATACTATCGGAAAACAGCATCGCCTCCTGACTGACGTAGGCGATTCGCCGCTGCACGGCCGTCACCGGCAGGCTGTTCATGTCGCGGCCATCGACAAACAAGGCGCCGTCCGCCACCGGATAGATGCGCAAAATCAGTTTACACAGCGTCGATTTGCCGCTGCCGGTACGGCCAATGAGGCCATAGAAGCCAGGGGAAAAGGTCAGGCTAACGGCGGCCAGCGCCGGAGTTTTCGCCTCCGGGTAAGAAAAGGTCAGATCGTCGATAACAATTTCACGCCCCGGCAGGGTCAGACCGTCATCTTCGATTTCCGGAAACAGCGGGCGGCTGGCCAACAGGCCGTGGATGCGTCCCAACGAAGTCAGGCCGCGCTGGACCAGGCTGGCCACCCAGCCGATGGCCATCATCGGCCAGATTAACAAATAAAGGTAGGTGATGAAGGCGACGAAATCGCCTAAAGTGATGGCGCCCTCGATGACGAGACGCCCGCCATACCACAGGATGAGCAGCATCCCCAAATTTCCGGCCAGGGTGGCAAGCGGGAACATCAGGCCATGGATGGTCGCCACCCTGAGGTTGCCGCGCACGTACTTTTTGCCCAGTTTGTCGAAGCGTAGCGTATGCGCCACCTCCATGGTGTAGGCCTTCAACAGACGGATTGAGATGAGGCTGGAGCGGGAAAATTCGGTCATCTCGGAAAAAATTTCCTGTACCCTGGTAAAGCGAGTATGCAATTTAGCAGATAGGAATTTGGTGCCGATAATCAAAATCGGCATGGGCAGCATGGCAATGAGAGTCAGTTGCGGATGGATGTAGGCCATGAAGCCGATGGCCGCCGCCGACTGCACCACGGCGTCGGTGGCCGACACCAGGCCAATGCCGCAGGCCAACTGGATGGCGGCTAGGTCGTTGGTGCAATGGGCCATCAAAACACCGACGGTCCGGCGCTCGAAAAAGGGGGCGTCCAACCGCAAAAGATGGTCAAAAATACGGCAGCGGATGCCGTGTTCAAGAATGCGGGAAAAACCGACAATCATGTAGCGCCAGCAGAAACGCAAGGCGACACTGATTATCGCTAAAAGCAGTAACAACCAGGCAAGGCCAGCCACGTAGCTTTGGCTAGTTCCTGTGGTCAGGGCGTCGATGCCGTGTTTGATAATGCGGGGTGTAACCAGTTGCAGAATATCGACGGTGATCAGCGTCGAAAAGCCGATGAGCAGGCGCAGGCGGTGGCGGCGGAAAAAAGGCCGCAAAAGCGACAGCAGGGCTGACAGAGAAACCGCGCCCGGCGCATGTTGGTCGGAAAGAGGCACGAAAAAACCAGGGTGATAAAAGCGGGAAAATTACGCCAATGACTGTTGGCCGGACAGTGTACGCCGGATCATGGCGCTTGGCAATCGCCGCATTCTTTGACCTGTCGCCGCAGTTGTTCACAGAGCCACGATGCCTGAATAAACGACGACGAGACACCGCCGCGGTTGTCGATGACCCAATCAGCCCTGGCGGCTTTCTCGGCAGCAGGCAGTTGCGCCGCCAGGATTTTCGCGACCTGGGCGGCGCTGACCTGGTCGCGGGCCATGACCCGTTTAATCCCGGCCGCTTCCGGGATATAGACCGTGACCACGGCGTCAAAACGGCGCTGCCAGCCGGATTCAAATAGCAGCGGTATTTCAATGAGGCGAAAGCCATCGCCAAATTCGGCCATTTTTCGCTTCAGTTCCGCCTGGATCAGCGGATGCAGCACTCCTTCCAGTTGCCGCCGCCGCTCGTCGTCAAAAAAGACCGCTTGCCGCAGCTCGGCCCGGCGCAGCTCGCCGTCTTCGGCGAAAAAATGCCCGGGAAAAAGCTGGCGCAGTTGCCGCCAGCCGACGGCGCCGACCTCCATGAGGCGGCGACTGATCTGGTCGGCGTCAATCCGTTCGGCGGGCAAAAGCGCGGCCAACATCGCCGCCACCGTACTCTTGCCCGCGCCTATACTGCCGGTGATGGCGATATTCATGCTCTGATCACTGAGAAGAAAATCTGATTCAAACCTCTCGCCTCGGCTGTCATCCTTGCCAACTGATTGTGGTTTTAAGCTCGCCGAGGTAGGCATAGCCGCCACCGTCTGCGCTCCCGTTTTACAAAAGATTGGCGACCGGCGTCGTGTTGCGGTTAGCATGGCCGCTGATACCGATATGAATCTATCGTATTGGCAAACGAATGAAAAGGCCGTTTGTTCCGGGATCGTGATATGGTTCTGATATGCTCTCCCACTTGCTCGTGAAACGCTCGAGCAAATTTCTGGAGCTTTTACCAGCGCGGCAAGCACTGTCAACAAGCACCGACAAGCGGCTTCTGCCTTTTACCCACTGGGAAATGGCAGACCTTCTGCCCTTTTTTGCCACCGCCATGAGAAGGCCCGGAATAGTCAGACCCCGGGAAAATTTTTTCGCTTCACCTGAAAGAACATGGCCTTAACGTCGCGAAGTTGCTAACATCAATTCGTTGAACGCGAAGCGCATAACAGGTGCTGGTGTCTGCGGCTAGGCATGCCATCACCAGGAGCTCCTGATTAAATAATCGGATAACATCGTGACAGACTCTTCGCCCGCGCCACCAGCCATCATCACGGCGGAATGCGTCGTCCCTATTGATTCGCTGTGGTTCTCCGGTCATTTTCCTGGCAACCCAATTTTGCCAGGCGTCGCCCAACTGGAAATGGCGGCAACGACGATTGCCCGGAGTTACGGCAAAAATCTTTACGTGGCGCGGCTGAGCAGGGTAAAATTCAAATCTCTGGCTCATCCGGGTGAGGCACTGCTTATTGAAGCGTGGCCGGGGGCTGAGGCAGGCGCTTTCACCTTCAGCATCCGTGCCGGGGAGCGGGAAGTCTGCCGCGGCAATATGATCCTTTCAGAAAAAAACGGCGAAAACACATGAGCGCAATCGAACAGACCATCATCAGAGTGGCGACCATCATTATCAATGAATTGAAATTGGAAGACGTGACGCCGGAAACCTTCAATCCCGATCTCGATTTGGTCGATGAAGTGGGGATAGATTCGATGGACCTGGCCACCATCGCCCTATCGATCCGCGACGAATTCGCCATCCGCATCGACGAGGATGACTATCCGAAACTGACCACGGTGCGTATCATCGCCGAATATATCGGCGACAAGCTGAAGGAGAAGTAGATGTCCGTCGCCGAGAAATCATGGAAATTCGCTGACATCCTGGCGAGTAAAGAAATCAGCGCCCGCTTTGAACAAGTCAGGCGGTGGTTTTTTCTCCGCGAATCGACTTACGACATGACCAACCGCTGCAATATCCGTTGCGAAGGCTGCTATTACTATCATGGCGACAAACAGTTCGCGCCGGAAAATGGCGACCCGGCGGCCTGGCAAGCGCTGATGGCGGCGGAAAAAGCGCGTGGCGTCACCTTCGTGGTGTTGGCCGGCGCCGAACCGGCCTTGGTGCCGGAGCTATGCCGTGAGTGTTATGGGGTGATTCCTTTGGGCGCCATTGCCACCAATGGCCTGAAGAAGATAGCTAAAGACATTGATTACCGGCTGCATATTTCGGTATGGGGCAACGACATCACCAGCCGCACCCTCCGCGGCGCCGCCGATATGCTGAAACGCCAGATCGAAAATTACCAAAACGACGCGCGGGCCGTCTTCGTCTATACCTTTACCCCAGCCAATATCGCCGAGGCCGCCAGGGTGGCGGAAACGCTGACGCGCCACGGCCTGAAGATGACCTTTAACATGTTTTCGGCGCCGGTCGGCTATACTGGGCCGCTGCGCCACAACGCCGCGAGTCTGGCGGCAACGGCGGCGATGATGCGGCAATTGCTGCGGCGATTTCCCGAAACCGTGCTCTTTTCCCACTACAATATCGCCGCCCATACCAACGCCCAGGGCCTACATGAGCTGTTTACCTGCTCCTATCCGAGGCGCAATCCTTCAACCGCCGTTGGCTTAGGGCGCAGCTTTCGCCAATATCGCGCCGACCTGAATTGGGATCGGGCCGCCGCCTGCTGCGTGCCTGATACCGATTGCACCGATTGCCGCCATTACGCCGCCGGCTCCGCCGTGGTCACAGCGCGCATGTACCGCCACGCCGAAAATCCGCAACTGTTTTCCGCCTGGCTCGATTATGTTGATACCTACCTGGCCGTGTGGGTCAAAGGTTATGAAAAAAGCGCCAATCTGCTCGATTCTTTGGTAAAGCCGCCGACCGCTGGCTGAGTAATTTTGCTTTTTTGCCTTGAGAGTGGAAATCTGTATGGATACTGATAACAAGAGGGCGCCGTCAGCGTCTTCCTATACCTGCAACGATTACCGCGCCGAAATGATGCTCTTGGCCATGCGCCGCAAGCTGCAAAATGACGGCATGAATGAAGATGAGGCCGACCGCCTGCGTCAGGAGATCGCCCATTTGGAAAAGCAAATCGGCATGGACTGATTCAGTCGAGAATGTTTTCGATATTCTTACCAAACGGCTTGCCGCCCGCCGTCTCTTTATCGCTGACAATCAGCTCGGCGGCAATCGCCGCCGCGTCGGTGATAATGTCACGGCAATGCATGGCATGGTCGCGGCACAGCCATTGACCGTCTTGCCAGGGCCTGGTCAGTTCGCGGCAGAGGGTGTGGCCGTATTTTTCCTCAATGCGGTTTGGTATCTGATTGAATAGACGATATAAACCGGGGCGGTCATAAAGCTGCCTACCAGCCTCTTTCATCGCCGCCTTGCGGTCTTCGTGCCGTGGCAACTGGCCACGTCCGTGTACCGCGCCTACGGCCAGCACTGCTCCGGCAATGGCACCGCAAGTGTCGCCAAACAAACCGACGCCACCACCAAAGCCCGTGGCCATTTTCAGACTCTGCGGCGGCAGGCCGGTATCAACGGTGGCCAGCGCCGCTTCCAGCACACATTCGGCGCAGTTGAACCCCTTGGAAAAATTGCCCCTGGCCCGCTCGCGGATCGCCTCAATGATCTCCTCTTTGTTCATACGTTCACCCTGTGAAAAAAGAAAGTGCCAATTTCTCGCATATTACCGATTTTCAGCGCCGCGCCAACAGCCTACGGTATTTCGCCTCAAGCCAGCTATCACCCCAAAATCGCGGGCGTAAATCCCTGGCCGCCACCTGACGGTGGACAGTGGGAAAGTCGCGCGCTCCGTCGTCCATCGCTTCGACAATCAACCGGTCGAGTTTGCCGAGCCCCACGGCATCAGGCAACTCTTCAAGCCAGCAGGCACAGGCGGCGGCCAAAAAGGGCAGCGCCGGGGATTGTTCGCCAGCCAGCCGCCGTATTTCCCCTTCATGCCGCTTGGCGAAGGCGCGGTCGGCACGCCGGGCTACGGCGAAGTCTGAAAGCGGCACCGCCCGCCGTAAGGGATAGAGGCTGACGAAATCCGCCGGGAGCAACTGGCCCAGCCCGTGGAAGTCGGCGATGCCGGGGAATTGGCCGACCTCAACCAATTCAAGCTGCTGGTAGTTCATATCATCGAAACAGGCAAACAAATGAACGAGGGTTGTCTGATCCATGAGACAGGCGTCGAACCAGAGCACAACCCCGTCATAGGCGGAAACACCGCTCAGCTTGGCGTACTGGGCCTGAAGTTTTGTCAGAACATCGGATGCTTGCAGGAGGCCAAATGTATCAGCGATAAAAGCGGCACGGGCCGCCAAATCGCCCTCATTTGGCAAACCAGGGTCACGCTCCGGCCCGGCAAAGAGAATGTCGCTCCAGGCCAAGACCTCGCCCAGCAGCCCGCCGGAGGCCAGTTGCGCCGCCGCATGGTCGCCGTTGGTGATGTGCAGCAAATTCACTTGCCGTAGCTGAATGCCAGCTTATCGTCCTGGCAATCAATTGTTGCTTGACCGCCGTTTTTCAATTGGCCAAAGAGAATTTCCTCGGTCAGGACGTCGCCAATTTCGCTGGTGACCAGCCGCCGCAGTGGCCTGGCGCCGTAACTCGGATCATAGCCTTTGGCCGCCAGCCAGCTCCGGGCTGCGTCAGTGAGGACGATGCGCACACGCTTGCCAGCCAGTTGCGCCTCCAGTTCACCAATCAGCTTGTCGACAACACGATTCATAGCGGCGGCATCCAAAGATTTGAAGGAGACGATGGCGTCAAGGCGGTTACGAAATTCGGGCGCGAACAGTTTGTTGAGCGCCGTCTGATCTTTGCCCTTTTCGCTGGTGACAAAGCCAATCGACTTGGCGGCCATCTCCCTGGCCCCGGCGTTGGTGGTCATGATCAGGATAACATTCCGAAAATCGGCCTTGCGCCCAGAATTATCGGTCAGGGTGGCGTGATCCATGACCTGCAAGAGGATGGAAAAGATGTCTGGGTGCGCCTTTTCGATTTCATCCAAAAGCAGCACGCAGTAGGGATGCTTGCGGATTGCTTCGGTGAGAAGACCGCCCTGGTCAAAGCCGACATAGCCGGGCGGCGAGCCAATCAGCCGCGCCACCGCGTGCTTCTCCATGTATTCACTCATATCGAAGCGCTCGAAGTGGACGCCGAGGACTTTGGCCAACTGCCGCGCCACTTCGGTCTTGCCAACGCCGGTCGGCCCCGCGAAGATGAAACTGCCGGTCGGGGCCAGCGGATTGCCAAGGCCGGCCCGCGCTCGTTTCACGGCCCTGACCACAGTATCAATGGCCTGATCCTGGCCGAAAACAACGGCCAGCAAATCGCCCCGCAAACGAAGCAGTGCCCCGCTGTCGGCAGCGGCGGTACTTTTTGCCGGCAAACGGGCAATGCGCGACACCACCTTCTCGACGTCGCCAACTTTGACCTGGCTATTTAGCCGCCCTTCAAGCCGAAACATCGACCCGGCCTCGTCCATAACATCAATCGCCTTATCAGGTAGGAATCGGTCATTGATATAGCGGGCCGACAATTCGGCCATGGCCCGCACCGCTTTTTTCGAGTAGGTGACATGGTGGTGTTCCTCATAGCGCGGCTGCAAACCTTTGAGAATCAGCTCGGTATCTGCGACCGACGGCTCTTCAATGTCGATTTTCTGAAAGCGGCGCGACAGGGCCCGGTCTTTTTCGATCTGATTTTTGTACTCCTCGTAGGTGGTCGAACCGATACAGCGCAGACTTCCCGACTGCAAGGCCGGTTTTAACAGGTTCGAGGCGTCCATCGAGCCGCCGCTGGTGGCGCCGGCGCCGACGATGGTGTGGATCTCGTCGATGAAAAGAATGGCGTTCGGTTTTTTCTCAATACCGACAATCACCGCTTTCAGGCGTTTCTCAAAATCGCCGCGGTACTTGGTGCCGGCGACCAACGTCCCCATATCAAGCAGATGGATATCACAGCCGCGCAGCAGATCGGGCGCCAAAGCGGGACGCCCGGCTTTACCCGCCTCGGCGTCTTCGTAAATTTTTAAGGCCAAGCCCTCGGCCATGGCGGTTTTGCCGACGCCCGGTTCGCCGACCAGCAGCGGGTTGTTTTTCTTGCGGCGGCAAAGCACCTGCATAATCCGCGTCAGTTCCACCTCCCGGCCGATGAGCGGGTCGAGCTGGTGGGTGGCGGCTTTTTCCGCGAGATTGACCGTGAATTCTTGCAAGGCCTTGTCCTCCGGGCTGGCCGGAGGATGGGGCAACGGCGCTTCCTGGAGATTGCTCAAGTTATCCGGCAGGTCGTGCGAGATAAAATCGACCACGGTCAGGCGGTTCAATCCGACCGAGTTAAGGAAAAAGGCGGCGTGCGATTCGGTCTCAGCAAAAATCGACACCAAGGCGTCGCCAGAATCGACCCTGTCCTTGCCACAGCTCTGGACATGGGCGATGGCTCGCTGCAACACGCGGTTAAAAGCTATGGTCTGGCTCGGCTCCTGATGACCATCAGAGATTTTCGGAACATGGCTACGAAAAAAATTCTGCAACTGATCCTTCAGGCTCTCGGTTGAGCCGCCGCATTTGGTGATGATGTAAGAAGCCAACTCATCGAAGAGAAGGCCGTAAAGCATATGTTCAACCGTGACATACTCGTGGTGATGGCTTCTCGCTTCGCGGATGGCGCGCATCAGGGACTGTTCAAGGGTTTTACTCAGCATAAAGCGCCTCTTTGCTCAGGCTTTTTCCATGGAACACCGTAGCGGAAATTCGTTGCGACGGGCCAGATCGTGCACCACGGCGATCTTCGTTTCGCAGATGTCTTTGGTGTAGACGCCAGCGACGCCAACTCCCTGCTGATGGACATTGAGCATGATCCGCGTCGCCTCTTCGTGATTTTTTTGAAAAATCCGCTCGAGGATGGCGACGACGAATTCCATCGAGGTATAATCATCGTTATGCAACAACACCTTGTAGAGGGGAGGCTCGTCGAGATCGTTGTCGCTGTTCAAGGCCAGGGATTCCTGGTAGTTGTCGGATGGTTGGCTCATGTCACAGGTCCGGGGCTGGGAAAGTCGGAAAACCGATCGTTTGATTTAGGTAATACCTAATCAAACCGGACTAAATTTTTGCCAATTCTTGTGCGGGAGTACTCTTTAACATCTTGAGAAGAATTGGAAATAAGTCATCATTACGATGGTTGAAACGAAAAC
>JAIRRG010000242.1 GCA_031256095.1 Desulfobulbaceae bacterium | reverse complement strand
TGATGGCGTTGCCGCTTTTGATGCCACTGCCGTCGATGATGGCGCCGCGGTCAACGATGCCGGTGACGAATCCGGCCAGATCGTATTCCCCTTCTTTGTAAAGACCAGGCATCTCGGCGGTTTCACCGCCAACCAAGGAACACTGGGCCTGACGGCAGCCCTCGGCGATGCCTTCGATGATGCGCACGCCGGTATCGGCATCAAGTTTGCCGCAGGCCAGATAATCAAGAAAGGTCAGGGGCGTGGCGCCGCCGACCACCACGTCGTTGACGCACATCGCCACTAGGTCGATGCCGATGGTGTCGTGTTTGCCCATCATCTGGGCGACCAGCACCTTGGTGCCAACGCCGTCGGTGGCATTGACCAGCACCGGCTTGTCGTATTTATTCTTGTCGATGGCGACAAGCGACGCGAAGCCGCCGATGCCGGTCAGCACCCCGCTTTTGTGGGTAGTGGCGACAATGCCCTTAATTCGGTCAACAAAAGAATTGCCACGGTCAATATCGACGCCGGCCTGACTGTATCTGGACTTTTTTGCCTCGCTCATGGGGGATTTCTCTTCGGATAAAATCAGCAAAAACAATGGGGAAAGGATTTTTTATGAGGCGGCATTCTATCCGAAAACCCCGCCTGATTGCAATCGGCATCACGGATATCGGCACTACCGTCAATATCGTTGCGGTCGATATCGTTGCAGGTTATACAGTAATCAGCAGTTGGCTGGCATTTAGTATCTATTTTTTTGTAAGGAATTATGACCGTGCGCAATCCAAGCTGTACTGAGGGCAAACCAACGGAAGCTGGCCTGGCCGATGTCGTCGCCTGCGAATCGGAGATATGCTTCATCGACGGCGAGAAAGGGCGCTTGCTCTATCGCGGTTACGATGCCATTGAACTGGCGGCAAAGAGCCGCTTTGAGGAGGTGGCCTATCTGCTGTGGTATGGCGCCATGCCACGCGCCACCGAATACAAGGCCTTTCTCTCCGGCTTCACCGGTTCCATGACTTTGCCGGTGAAAACCGTCATGCTGCTCAGGATGTTCCCGAACACGGCCTCGCCAATGGAGGTAATCCGCACCGCCGTTTCTTCGTTGGGTCATTGGGATCCGGACAGCGGCAACACCGCCTTGGATGCCTGCCTGCGCAAGGCCCAGCGTCTGACTTTGCGCATTCCGCTGTTGATCGCCAGTCATCAAAGGCTGAAAAGTGGTTTGGAGCCGATCGACCCCATTGCCGGACGAGGTATCGCTTTCAATTTTCTTTACACGCTTCAGGGCAAAGAACCGGAGCCGCTGTTTGAGCGGGCTTTGGACGCCGCCCTGGTCTTGCACGCCGACCACGAGCTGAACGCCTCGACTTTCGCCGCCCGCGTTGTCGCTGCCACCATGAGCGATATTTATTCCTCGGTGACGTCGGCGATTGGCGCCCTGAAGGGACCGCTGCACGGCGGCGCCAACATGGAAGTCATGCAGCTTCTTGAAGAAATCGGCAGTCCGGAGCGGGCCGAGGCCATTATCGGCGATATGCTCGACCGCAAGGTTAAGGTACCAGGTTTTGGTCACCGCGTTTACCGCTGTGAAGACCCAAGGGTCGGGGTGCTGCGCGAATACTCGCGCCAGGTTTGCGATCTGGTTGGTGACAGCAACTATTTCAACATCACCGAGGAAGTGCGCCGCGTCGTCGTCGAGCGAACCAAGGTCTTCCCGAATGTCGATCTCTATTCCGGTTCGCTGTATAACGCCATGGGCCTGCCGCAGGAGTTGTTCACGCCGATTTTCGTTATCTCCCGTGTCGTTGGCTGGACATCACACATTTTGGAGCAGTGGAGCAACAACCGTCTGATCCGTCCGCGCGCCGAATACGTTGGTCACCATAATCTGCGCTACATCGATATGCACGAACGCGCTTAATTTTTTCGCCCCGCCCGTCCGGCGGGGTTTTCTCTTTCACCGTTATCGCCTGTGACTTTTACCGATGAATTCCGTTTTGATCATTCTCGATTCCCTTAACCAGTGGGCTCCCTACTACCAGACGGAAAGCGCCATCACCGCCATTGACTATCTGAAAAATGACGAGTTGAGCCATACGTCGTATCTGGTGATTAATCTCTGTTCTGATCTCAGTTACCATTCCGAAGGCTACTACTGCTCGCTTTTGGCCCAGGCGCGGCGGCATCGCACCATCCCCGGCATCGACGCCATCAATCAGCTCGACCAAAGCAGCCTGTGCCGCCTCGATAACGGTCTGGCCAAACTCTGCCGCCGCTGGCTGACGCCGGAAGGGCCCAGTGACAGCGGCCTAGTCGCCCAGTTTGATATTTTTTTCGGCCGCTGTCAGGATGAACGCCTGTCCCGTGTCGCCCGTTTTATTTTTGAGCATTATCCTTTCCCGCTGCTCAGGGCCTTGATCGACCTATCCACAACCAGTTGCCTGGCCAGCATAACGGCGCTTTCGCTCGATGGTCTGAACGATAGCGAGCAGACTTTTTTCGCGGAAAGCCTCGACCAGTTTAGCACCAAGGTCTGGCGGCAGCCGCGCGGTCGAAAACAATCCCGTTATGACCTCGCCATTCTGCACGACCCGGAGGAGTCCTTCCCGCCGAGCAACAAAACGGCTTTGCACACCTTCCTTACGGAAGCGAAAAAGATGAACATCAATGCCGAGCTGATCACCGAGGAAGATTCGGCGCGGCTCATGGAATTCGACGCCCTGTTCATCCGCCAGACCACCGCCGTCAACCATATCACCTACCAATTGGCCAAGCGGGCGCAACAGGCCGATGTCGTGGTCATCGACGACCCGGCCTCAATCGTCCGCTGCACGAACAAGGTTTTTTTGAAAGAATTGCTTGACCGCGAGATGATCCCGGCGCCGAAATCGAAGCTGCTCTTCCGCAGCCGCCCTTGTTCCTGGCCGGATTTAACCGCTTATCTTGGCGACACCATGGTCATTAAAATTCCCGACGGTTCGTTTTCTGTCGGTGTGTCGCGCATTTCCAACCCGGACGAATACGCGCGGGTTCTTGACGAATTGTTTCAGCGCTCATCAATTCTTCTCGCCCAAGAATTCGTCGCCAGCGAATTTGACTGGCGGATAGGCGTTTTGGCCGGCGAATGTATCTTCGCCTGCAAATACTTCATGGCCAAAGGCCACTGGCAGATTTACCACCACAAATCCGCCGGCCATACGCGCTCTGGCCGCGTCGAGACGATTCCCGTGCATCAGGCGCCGAAACAGGTGATCCGCCTGGCGCTCCGGGTGTCGCAGGCCATTGGCCGCGGCTTGTACGGCGTCGATATCAAGAGCGTTGATGGCAAACCGATGATCATTGAGGTCAACGACAATCCGTCAATCGACCACGGCATTGAAGATATCGTTCTTGGTAACGAACTGTACCGCATGATTTTGCGGGAATTCCTCACTCGCCTGAATAAAAAACACCGCTCCTCCTAACCGTGATTGTTTGTCTGCCCGCCACCGTCGCTGATTTGCCGCGCTTGACGGCCTTGGAAAACGCCGCCTTCGTCACCGATCGCATCAGGTGCCGTCAGTTTCGTTATCTGCTTAGTAAGACGCTGATTGTCAAAGCGGTTGATGGCGAGCCGGATAGCGAGGTGCTTGTTGGTTGTCTGGTGCTCCTTTTCCGCCGCGACAGCCACCATGCCCGCATCTATTCGCTGGCCGTGTCGCCAGTGGCGCGGCGTCGTGGTGTCGCCCGGCGCTTGTTAGCCTATGCTGAAACCGAAAGCCGCCGCCGTGGCCTGATCGGGATTGTCCTCGAGGTCCGGCCAGATAATGAGGCGGCAATAGCCCTCTACCAAGCGGCGGGTTTCCGGCAAATTGGCCACCGCCTGAACTACTATGAAGACGGCGCGGCGGCGGTACGGCTGAGTAAGATATTTGCCGACGAGAGCGCTCGGTGAATTATTTGTGCCGCACTTCCCAGACACGGTGAATTTTCGGGTTGCGGGCGAAATCGAAGGGAATGGTTTCCTTGCTGATTTCCCGCATGGCGAAATGCCGCGCCACCTCTTCAGCCAAAACAAATCCCCGGAAATTCGTCGAGAAGAATAAAACTCCATCCGGGATCAAGCGGCGCATCGCTAAATCGAGCAGTCCGGCATGGTCGTGTTGGATGTCGAAGCGCAAACCCTTCTTCTTGGTGTTGGCAAAGGTTGGCGGGTCGAGAAGAATCAGGTCGTAGAAACCGCCATCCTCTTGCAGCCAGGCGCGGCAGTCGGCGGCGACAAAGCGATGGCTGGCGAGAGTCAGGCCGTTGGCCGCCACATTCATCTTGGCCCAGGCAAGATAGTTTGCCGACAGATCGACGCTGGTGGTGGCCACGGCGCCGCCCATGGCGGCGTGGACGGTGGCCGCGCCGCTGTAAGCGAACAGATTGAGAAAGCGTTTGCCCTTGGCTTCGCGGCCCAGGCGCAGACGCAGGGGCCGGTGGTCGAGAAACAGACCGGTGTCGAGGTAATCACCAAGGTTGATCAAGAGGCGGCAGCCGCCTTCCCGGACCTCACGGTAGCTTGGGCGCTGATCTGGGCTGGACTGACGCTGGTACTGCGCCTTGCCCTTCTGCTTTTGCCGCCGGCGGATAAACAAACGGTCTGAGCGCAGGGAGAGCGTCTGGCGAATAATTTTTTTTGCCAGGGCAAGACGCGCTTTCGCTTCTTCGGTATCAATGTGGGCGGGCGGCGTGTACTCATTCAACAGCGCCCATTTTTCATAAAGATCGAGGCTGAAGTTGTAGTCCGGCAGGTCACGATCGTAGACACGAAAACAATAAATGCCCTGTTTCTCGGCCCAAGCCAGGGTTTTGACAAGATTTTTCCGTAGACGGTGCGCGAAATCATTGTCGTCATCCGGCTCGGCAATCGGCCAGCGAAAGGGCGCCGGCGCTTCGGCCACACCGGTCAGCAGGCGGCAGGGAATCGCCCCGTTATGGAGCGGCAACTTCCGTCGCCAGGTGATGCCGAAGCTGTCGGTCAGCTCGGATTTGGCGATCAAAACGGCCAGGCGCCAGCCGGGAAAGCGGGTCTGGGCGATGCGGCCAAAGGCGCGGTACAAATGGGCGATCAGCGCCTCCTCGCCCAGGCGCCCGCCGTAGGGCAGATTGGCGACGATGAGGCCAGGTTGGCCCGGGCTGGGATTTTCCAGATGAGCGAGTTCCGCCTGCCGCACGACAATCCGTCCGGTCAGGGCGGCCCGCTCGATATTTTGCCGGGCGGCAGTCACGGCCTGGGCGTCGGCGTCAAAACCCAAAAACAGCGGCCACTCTTTTTCTTCACCCGCCTCCTCGCGGCCGACGGCATCGGCCACCAACTCATGCCACAAATCCGCCCGGTGTTTTTGCCAGGTGCTGAGGCCATGCCATGAACGCGACAGTCCCGGCGCGATATCGCCGGCGATCATCGCCGCCTCAATCAAAATCGTGCCGCTGCCGCAGCAGGGATCAAGGACGACAGGCGTTTGACCGCCGCCTGTTTCCGGCAGGCCGGCCAACAGCGCCACCGCCGCTGCCAGATTTTCCTTCATTGGCGCTTCGCCCGCCGCCAGGCGATAGCCGCGCCGATGCAAGGCGCCGCCGAGATCGAGGCTGAGTGTGGCCCGCGCCCCATCCCAATGGAGATGGAAACGCAGATCGGGATGTTCGTTATCGACCGAAGGGCGCTCGCCGAAACGCTGGCGAAAACGGTCGGCCAGGCCATCTTTGGCCAGCCGCGCCAGGTACGGGCCGTTCTGACCCTTGGCCGCGCCAGTCAAAGTAACGGCGAAAGCAAAGGTGGCGCTGGATTGAAGATGTTCCTCGAAAGGAAAACCCAGCATTGCCTCATAAATTGCCTGACTCTCGGTGGCCGGCCAGGTGGAGAGATGCAGCAGCAGCCGCGACGCCAGCCGCGACCACAGGCACAGGCGGTAGGCAAAGGCCAGGTCGCCGCCGGCCATGATCAGCGCCGGGCTGACAGTGACGTCGGCGCCGCCCAAAGCTCTCGTTTCGGCGGCCAGCAGCTCTTCAACGCCCAGCGGGCAGGGGGCGAAAATTTTGAGATATTCGTTGTCCATGGGCAAACGACGGAAATTCTTGTACAGTGCGGTCTCCACAATTTCAGCCGGAGGCGCGATGAAACTTCTCCTTCTTCTTGGCGGGTTACTGTTGATCGTTGAGGGCCTGCCTTACCTGACCTTCCCGGAGGCGATGAAAAAATGGCTGGCCGAGGTGGCGGGCGTCGACAATGGCAAGCTGCGGCTCATCGGTCTTATCTCGGTGATTGTCGGCTTTGCCATCCTGCTGGCGGCGCGGCAAGGAGGATGGCTGGGTTAACGGCTATGCCGCCGTTCTCTACTTTTTGTTGACCTTCCTCAGACAATTCCCGCAGCTACGGGAAAAAGGCAAGCGCCCACATTATGAATATCCGATAAAAAGACAAGAAAATCCATGAAGAAATGACATTGCCGTTTTCTCGTCTTTCTCGCTCCATACCAACATGGTATAATAACTCAGTTTTCCAGGTGTTTCCCGCCAGATTGGCATTTCATTTGCACAGAGGATACGATGAATCATGCAGAGTCGGCCCGGTTGTTCGCTGCGGCCAAGCGCCTGATTCCCGGTGGGGTGAACAGCCCGGTGCGCGCCTGCCGCGCCGTTGGTTGCGACCCGGTTTTCATCACCAGCGCCCAAGGAGCGGTGGTGACCGACGCCGACGGCAATTCCTATGTTGATTTCGTTGGCTCCTGGGGGCCAATGATCGTCGGTCATGCCGAGCCGTCGGTAGTGGCGGCCATTCGCCAAGCCGCGGGTTTGGGCGCCAGTTTCGGCGCTTCGACGCCCGGTGAGGTAGAGTTGGCGGCCATGGTCGTCGATGCCTTCCCGTCGATCGACAAGGTTCGTTTCGTCAATTCCGGCACCGAAGCGACGATGAGCGCCATTCGTTTGGCGCGAGGCTTCACTGGGAAAAATGTCATCGTCAAGTTCGACGGCTGCTATCATGGCCATGCCGATTCTTTTCTCATCAAAGCTGGTTCCGGCGTCATTACGCTGGGAATTCCCGGCAGCCCCGGCGTGCCGGCGGATATTGTCAGAAATACCATTTCCATCCCTTACAACGACGCCACGGCGCTGGAAGCCACCTTGCGCGACCGGGCGGCGGACATCGCCTGCGTCATCGTTGAACCAGTGGCCGGCAACATGGGCTGCGTGCCGCCAGCATCGGGATTTCTCGAAAAAATGCGGGCGCTGACCCGTGAGTTGGGGATTGTTTTAATCTTCGACGAGGTGATCACCGGTTTCCGCCTGGCCTATGGCGGCGCCCAGGAGTTTTACGGCCTTGAGGCCGATTTGACTTGCCTGGGCAAGATCATCGGCGGCGGCCTGCCGGTCGGCGCGTACGGTGGGCGGGAAGAAATCATGAACCAGGTCGCCCCGGATGGCCCGGTCTATCAAGCCGGCACTTTATCGGGCAATCCTTTGGCCATGGCGGCGGGCATCGCCACGCTGAAGCTGCTGCGGCGGGACGGTTTCTATCGCCGTCTGAACGAAAAGGCGGCAGGCTTCGCCCTGGCTCTGGCCGAGGCGGGTGAAAAGGTCGGGCTGCCATTGGCCTGGAACCGGGTGGAATCGCTGATGACCGGATTTTTCACGGAGCGGCCGGTAACCGATTACACTTCGGCGATGCGCGCCGACACCGGGCGTTATGCCCAGCACTATCGAAATATGCTGGCGGCGGGATTCGCGCTGGCGCCGTCGCAGTTCGAAGCGCTGTTCGTCTCGGCGGCGCATGAACCGGAGCAACTTGACGCGGCGGTGGCCGCCTGTGCAGAGTCGTTCGCCGCCCTCGGCCAGCGGCGATAAACAATCATCGCCCGTGCACAAACCCATTGACTTCTTTGGGTGTGGTGTTATAATTTGCGCTGAGCATGGGGCCTTAAAAAAATCATTGTTCTACGGGTGGCCCTCCCATGGCGAATTTGACGAAAGAGGTGTTGCGGCAGCTGGCGCAATTTGGCCAGCTTGGCATAACCTTCGCTATATGTAGTTTTATCGGCTTTGGCGCCGGGTATTTTATTGATCACTGGGTCTTTTCCGGGCGCTGGTCGCCGTTGTTCATGTTCATTGGCTTGGCTTTCGGCATCGCCGCCGGTTACCGTGTTCTTTTCGGCGTGTTGCAACGCTCTAAAGATACGTCAATGAATGACCGGCTATGATGATTCGCGGCATGTTGTGGACCGGGCTGATTTGCCTGGTTGTGCTGACGCTGGGCGGATGGCTTTTCTATTCGGAAAAGATGGCGTGGTCGGTGTTGGTTGGCGGCCTGCTGACGCTTGTCAGCTTTGCTCTTTCCATCCGTGGCGTCAAGAAGTTGGCCGATGGCGTGGTTGAGGCGGCTGCGGACGGTGAGGAACTCGCCCGGCGGCTCGCCCGCGGCAAACAGGAAACACAGAAATGTATCCTGGGTTTCTTGGTGCGGTTGCTGATAATGGCTTTGGTACTGTTCCCGCTCGTAAAGTATAAGTGGGTTGAAATTTTTGGTTTGCTGATTGGTTTGTCAGTGGTGCCATTGGCGGTCTCGGTGATCGCGGTGGTGGTGGCGGGGCGATTTTTTTTGCACGGGAGGTAGATTTGTATGGAGAATGAGCCAATTCTGTTCATCACGCTTCTCCTTGAGAAAGCGGGCCTGCCGGTTGCTCAAGGGTTTGATCCTAGGCATGGGCTTGAGTATCTCACCGCCCCGTACATGACGTATACGTGGCTGGTCATGGCATTTTTGTTTTTTACCGCCAAACTGACCATGAGCAATATTGAGCTGATTCCCGGTCATGGCCAGAATTTCTGGGAAATCGTCGTCGGTGGTTTTGAGAGTTTCTGCGCTGAAAATATGGGCAAGGAACTCACCAACACCTTCTTCCCGTTGATCATGACCTTCGGCCTGTTCATCGCGGTGAGCAACCTGGTCGGACTGGTTCCCGGCTTCATGTCGCCGACCGCCAGTCTGAACACGACTTTGGCGCTGGCGCTTATTGTCTGGGTTTTGCACCATTATATCGGCATCAGAGAGCATGGCTGGAAATACTACAAGCACTTTATCGGGCCGATCCCGGCGCTCATTCCGCTGATGCTGCCCATTGAATTGATCAGTAACTTTGCCCGGATTATTTCTCTCTCCGTTCGACTTTTTGGCAACATTATGGCCAAAGAGATGATGTTGATCATTTTGTTCACATTGGCCGGGTGCTACTTCGCGCCGCTGCCTTTCATGGTGCTGGGCGTCCTGGTTTCTCTTGTTCAGGCCATGGTATTTGTCCTTTTGACCGTTGTTTATTTCTCGCAGGCGAAAGAACACGCCCACTAAGGCGAGGACGACTTTGCTCGATACGGCCCGGCATGGGCCGACGAATAGGAAGACAGAAGGTTACCCAACAACTCTTATTGTAGGAGAAAAACATGGAAGGAAACATTCAGCTGATTGCGTTGGGCCTCGTTTGCATTGGCGCCGGGCTTTCTATCGGCCTTGGGGCCTGCGGAGCTGGCATCGGTATCGGTTCGGTTGGTAACGGTGCCTGCCAGGGTTTGGCCCGTAACCCTGAGACCCAGCCGAAATTGATGGTATTCATGATTCTCGGCATGGCTCTTGCCGAGTCCTGCGCCATTTACGGCCTCGTTGTTTCTCTGATTCTGTTGTACGCCAACCCGTTTGGCAAAGTCCTGGGTATATAATGTAGTTGCGTTTCGGCATCAGCAGTTTGCCGCGAGGGGATACGGTTTTCGTATCCCCTTTTTTCATGTCAGGAGTTTCCCGGTGGATGAAGAAGATATCGTCATATCGCCGCGTCGCGGCAAACACGAACCGGCGATTCCTGCCTGTGGCTTGTTTTTTGCCACCTTGGCCGATGCCAGCGCCGCCCATCAGCGCCTGCTGGCGGCGGGCGGTGAAGAATATTCCTGCTTGAAATTTCAGCTGACGGTGGCCAAAGGCGGCGATTTTTTCGTGGCTGGACCGGCGCTAGGAGCGCCAGCTGCGGCCCTGTGCCTGGAAAAGATGATTGTTTTGGGCGCCCGCCGGATCATTTTCTATGGCTGGTGCGGTTCCATTGTCCCGGACTTGCCGATTGGCAGCATCGTGGTTGGCGACGAGGCGGTCAGTGGTGAAGGGACTTCCCAATATTATCCCTTGCCGGAACCGGCTAAGCCTTCCCCAAAATTACAGCTTGAAGTTCTCCGCCACTGTGCCGGCTGTGGCCTGGCGGCGGAATTGGCCGCCGTCTGGTCAACCGATGCCCTGTACCGGGAAGATCGGCGACAACTCAAGCGGCTGCGCCAAGAACAAGGGGTGCGGGCCGTTGATATGGAATATTCCGCTCTGTGCGCAGTCGCGGCCTTCCGCAAGATCGAGCTGGCCGGGGTTTTTGTCGTTTCCGATGAATTGTTCACCGCCGCTTGGCATCCCGGTTTTTCCGGCAAGGAATTCCGCGATGCCAACCTTTCCCTTCTGAACGCCATGTTGAGATTTTTCCCATCCGCTCAATGAATACGATCCATCTGGTCAGCCTGGGTTGCGCCAAGAACCTGGTTGACTCGCAGCGCGTTCTTGGCGCCCTCGCCGCCGCCGGATTTCAGCCAGCCTCCGAAGCGGCGACGGCCAACGTCCTCTTGGTCAACACCTGCGGTTTTCTGCAAGCGGCGGTTGAAGAGGGGATTGATGAAATTTTGCGCCTGGCCACTGATAAACAGCTTGGGCAAAAGTTGGTCGTTTTTGGCTGCCTGGTTGAGCGCTATGGCGAAGAGTTGGTCAGGGAATTGCCAGAGGTCGATCTTTTTCGCGGCGTCGAGCCGTATGCCGCCATCGCCGCCGAAATCCAGGCCTTGCTCTCTGGCGCTACGCCGGGCCGCCTGATCCTGGGTAATAAAAGCGCCATTACCGCCTGTCAGCCGCCACGCCTTCTCACGGCGCCACGCCATCGCGCTTATCTGAAGATCACCGAAGGCTGTGACAACCGCTGTTCGTACTGCATGATTCCGGCCATTCGCGGCCCCTTGCGCAGCCGCCCGCTTGACGAGCTGACGCGGGAAGCCATGTGGCTGGAGCAAGAAGGGATACAGGAGTTGTCGCTGATTGCCCAGGACCTGACCGCTTATGGCCGCGACCATACCGGGCGCCCGGAATTGGTGGAACTGCTCACCACCCTGACGCGGCAAACGGCGATTCCCTGGATTCGCCTGCTCTATCTGCATCCACTGGGAGTTACTGAGAATCTGCTAGAATGTATCGCCGCCGAGCGGCGCCTGCTGCCCTATCTCGATATCCCGATCCAGCACGCCTCGAGCCGCATCCTCAAGGCGATGAACCGCCGCTATGACCGCGCCTTCATCGAAAAAATGGTGAGCACTATCCGCGCCTTTCTTCCCGATGTCAGCCTCCGTACCACTTTGCTTGTCGGCTTCCCTGGGGAAGAAGAGCGCGATGTCGATGAAGTCATCACGCTGCTGGAAAAAGCGCGCTTCGACCATGTTGGTGTTTTCGCCTATTCCAACGAACCAGGGGCGCCTTCCGAGCATTTTCCCGGCCAATGTCCGGAGGAAGAGAAAGAGCGGCGGCGTGACCGGGTGATGGCGGCCCAGGCGAACATCTCGGCCGCCCGGCAAAAAAACTATATCGGACGCAGCCTTGACGTACTGGTTGAGGGGGTGTCGGCGGAATCAGAGCTGCTGCTTGAGGGGAGAAGTATGTACCAGGCGCCGGAAGTGGACGGCTGCGTCTATATCAACGAAGGAACGGCCGCGCCCGGCGACATCGTGCGGGTGCGTATCGAGGAAGCGCACACGTACGATCTGGTTGGCGGCATGGTTTGAATGAAGCGGCTCAGTGCTCGGCCGCGCGCTATTGCCTCGGCATCATTTCCCGTTGTTGACCCGCTCGCGCAGTTCTTTGCCAACCTTGAAGAAAGGCAGTTTCTTCGGTTTTACCGTGATTTGTTTTCCGGTCTTTGGGTTGCGCCCGTCGTAAGAACCATACTGTTTGATGACAAAACTGCCGAAACCGCGGATCTCGATACTGTCGCCCTTGGCCAAGGCGTCAGTCATGGTGTCGATCACGGTATTGGTGATGGCGGCGGCTTCTTTGTGCGAAATTTTCATTTCCCGGGCCAAGGCTTCAATCAGTTCAGATTTGTTCATATACGCTCCTTGCGGACACACTTTGAATGGAAGCAAAGGATTTTGGCTGAAGGCAGCAAAATCATGGGAACCAGAAATTACCGGAACTATTTCTCTGGACTAACCATCTAGCGACACTTGGAAGGCGCAGCCCAGCCTGACGGCGAATATTTATCTTGTTGATATTGCTATAATGCTTCGAATCTAATCAGCTTTTCCCGGGTTTGTAAAGGAAAAGTCACAGGAAAAATTTCTTCAGGTCATCGGCGGAAAGAAAACGATATTCCCCCACCGCCAGTCCATCGAGCCGTAATCGCCCATAAGCCGTCCGCCTGAGGGCCAGTACCGGATGCCCAACTGCCGCCAGCATTCTTTTCACCTGCCGCTTGCGTCCTTCGTGCAAAACGATGCGGACCCGGCTATGCCCTGATGGCAGAATTGCCAGAAACTTGGCGGCGCACGGAGCGGTTGGCCCGTCCTCAAGGACGAGGCCGCGCGCCAGCTTTTGCAGTGTTTGACCATCGGGGGCGCCGCGTATCACCGCCTCGTAGGTCTTTTCGCTGTCGAAGGAAGGGTGCAGCACCCGGTGGGCGAACTCACCGTCGTTGGTGAGCAGCAGGGCGCCCTCGGTATCGAGATCAAGGCGGCCAACCGGGAAAAGGCGTTCTCGCATCGGCGGCAGCAGCGACAAAACCGTGGGCCGTCCCTGTGGGTCGCGCGTTGTGGTGACGTAACCTTTTGGTTTATTGAGTAAAATATAGATAAGCCTCGTTGCTGGCCGCACCTCGCGCCCGTCGCAGGTAATGCGCTGGCTCTCGGGGGCGACCAGCCGCCCTTGCTCGCTGACCACCTCGGCATCGACGCGCACACGCCCAGCGGCAATCAGCGCCTCGGCCTGGCGCCGCGAGGCGACGCCGCACTGGGCCAAATACTTGTGCAGCCGCAGCCTGGTCATCTCAACGATGGCGGCAGCAGCTTCGGCAGCCGCTGATCGACCTTTTTTCTGGTTAGCTCGTCGACGGCCAGCACTTCAGTGTACCAGGGCTTCAGGCGGCAATCAATGACCACTGGCTCTGTCAAGCCAACATGAAAACGCCGGACAAAACGGGCGGCGGCGTAGATGTCGTTGGCCGGTTCAAAGCGGGTGAAGACCGTCCACAGGAATTCCTGCATCGAGGCGGTGGCCGCCGGTAAATCATCGATGAGGATCGCTGCCGGCATCTCCCCCAAGCCGCGGCAAGCGGCCAGTTGTGCCGCCAAGTCTTTGTTATCCTTATACGATTCGCCTTCGACCATCAAAGTGCCGGGTAAAAACATCCGTGCCCGGCGGCAGGAAGGCGGCAGCTCGCCATGAAATTCCCTGGGCAATTCGCGGCGTTTATCGCGCCCCAGACCGAGCAGCATCGCCTTCGATCCCATATTGACCGACGGCCCGGTGTAGTCGAGGGTGTCCTGGGCGGTATCGGCGAAGATATGTAAATCATCGGCCCAGCTGACCCGCTCCAACACATGTGTCCACAGTTTCGGGAAATCGCCGACATCGAGATCGCCGTCGGTGACGATGAGAAATTTGCTCAACGACAGCTGCCCCTCGCCCAACACCCGCAGGCCACAGGCGAAGGCTTCGCGCGGGTAGCGGTTTTCGACGCGGGCCGCCGCCAGACAGTGGAAGCCGGTTTCGCCGAAGGTTTTGAGTTGTTTGACCCCCTTCATCGCGATCGGGAAGAGCGGTGACAGCAGTTCCTGCAAAAAATCACCGATATAATAGTCTTCTTGCTTCGGTCGCCCGACCACCGTCGCCGGGTAGATGGCATCGCGGCGGTGATAGAGATGGCTAGCCTGGAAGATGGGATAATCGTGGGCCAGGGAATTGTAGCCGTAGTGGTCGCCAAACGGTCCCTCTGGACGGCGCCGGCCAGGCGGCACGATGCCCTTGACCGCGAATTCGGCGGTGGCTACCAGCTGGTGACCGCCACGCGGGTCGGTAATCATGGGCAGTTTTTTCCCGAGCAAAAGGGAGGCAAGCATCAATTCGGGAATATCTTCTGGCAAGGGGGCGATCGCCGCCAGTATCAGGGCTGGCGGGCCGCCGATATAGAGGGTTAGCGGCAAGGCCAATCCCAGCTTTTCCGCCTCATGGTAATGGTAACCGCCGCCCTTGTGAATCTGCCAATGGATGCCGGTAGTCTGGTCGTCATGGCGTTGAATGCGGTACATGCCAAGATTGTGGCCCTTGCCCTCGGGATGCTCGGTATAGACCAAAGGCAGCGTGACAAACGGCCCGCCATCACCATGCCAAGAGGTAAGAAGCGGCAGACTGGTCAGGCGTGGCGGTATCTGACAGACCTCCAAGAGCGGCGCCGTTTTCACGTTTTTCAGGCCGATTTTCAGACCGTCGGCCAGCAGCCGCCGTTTTTGCCACAGCGTTTTCACGGAAAGCCCGGCCAACGATTCGGCCAGGCTGACCAACTCGTGGATGAAGCGTTGCGGACGCCCGGCGAAGGCTTGCTCCAAGCGGCGCTCGCTGCCGAACAGATTGGTGACGACCGGAAAGGCCGAGCCTTTGACGCGGCGGAAAAACAAGGCCGGGCCCTTTTGGGCGATGACGCGGCGGTGGATTTCGGCGATCTCGAGATGGGGATCGACTTCCTCATCAATTGTCAAGAGATCGCCGTCCCGGCGCAGGACATCAAGATAGGCGCGCAGGTCGGTGAGGACGGGGGTATTCATGACGCATCCTGATCCTGGAGAAAATGGCGGTGATATTCGGCTTCGCTGAGATGTTTCTTCAAGAGCCCGGTCAGCTCATCGACGCAGGCGATGATTTCTTCGCTCGTCATCCTTTCGGCCAGAAGTGCGGCCAATTCTTCACGCCCAAGGAGCCGCAAATAGGTGACAAATGAGCGGACATCCAAGGCGCGGTCAAGCCCGAAACAGATGCCGTCGGCGGAAAGATCCATAAAAATCCTTAAGATAAAAGACGCCAGTGGACAAAACGCTGGCGCGGGCCATCGAATTCGGAAAAGAAAATACGCTGCCACCGCCCCAGCACCAGGCGTCCCTCGCTCATGGCGATGGTCAAGGACGAGCCACACAACGTCGCCATGATATGGGCCGGGGAATTGCCTTCGGCGTGGCGGAAGGGATAATCGGCTGGCACCAAAGCCTGTAACCCGTCACAGATGTCCTGGCGCACCGCCGGGTCGGCCCCTTCGTTGATGGTCAGCCCGGCGGTGGTGTGTGGGTTGAAAAGGTAGAGCAAGCCGTCGGGGCAGGTATTTTCTTTGAGACTCTTTTCCACCTTGGCGGTGATGTCGATGAGTTCGATTCGCCCGCTGGTAGTCAGGGAAAAGCTGCCGCTTAATATATCCATGATCCTGTTCTCACAGAAAAAAATGGTTTCAGACGGCCATTGCCCGGTAAGGTACGGGAACGACGCCAGCATTGACTATAGAAAAGAGCGGAAGCGCCGTCAACGCCAGCCTCTTTCTTTCTCTTGCTTCTTTCCCCTTGTCGGCGGCGGCTCCAACCAGTACATTCTTTATTACGTTGCCGCCGGGCGCATTTTGCCCGGGCGGCTGCCCGCCCGTTTCCATTGTTCTTAAAGGAGGAATTACAGCCATGGCTTCCGACAAAGTAAAACACATCTCTGACGCCGATTTCGCAGCCGTCATCAGTTCCGCCCAACCCTGTCTCGTTGATTTCTGGGCCCCTTGGTGTGGCCCCTGCAAGGCTTTGGGCCCGGTCATCGACGAAGTAGCTGACCACTTCGCCGGCAAGGCGGTCATCGCCAAAATGAATGTTGATGACAACCCAGTGACGCCGGGGAAATTTGGCATCCGCGCCATCCCAACGATGATTCTCTTCAAAAACGGCCAGCTCATCAATCAGATCACCGGCGCCACCGCCAAGGCGCAGATTATTGACCTGGTCAACAAAGCCCTGTGATTTGATAGCGCTCCGGGTCTCCTGGAGCGCCCGCCGTTTTCTTTTCCGGTCCATTTTTCCATGGCAAAAACACATTACCAACTGATTATTTTGGGCGGCGGCCCAGCCGGGCTGACCGCCGGTCTCTACGCGGCCCGGGCCCGGCTCGACCATCTGCTGATTGAAAAGGGCGCCACCGGCGGCCAGGTACTGAACACCCACTGGATTGACAACTATCCCGGCTTTCCTGAAGGCATTTCCGGCTTTGATCTGATGGAGAAGATGGCGGCCCAGGCCAAGCGTTTCGAGATGAACTCGATCATGAACGACGCCGTCAAGGTCGAGCTGCCGGAAAAGGCGGCGAAAATCATTCACCTTGACGACGGTTCACGGCTAACCTGCGACAGTCTGATCATTTGTACCGGTGCCCACGCCAATAATGCCGGTGTCCCTGGTGAAGACCGCTTCCTCGGTAAAGGCGTCAGTTACTGCGGCACCTGCGACGGGCCGTTTTTCCGCAATCTTGATGTCGCGGTGATTGGCGGCGGCAACACGGCGGTGCAGGAAGCCGAGTATCTCACCAAATTTGCCCGTAAAGTCATCCTGATCCACCGCCGCGACAGTCTGCGCGCCGCCAAGGTGGTGCAGGAAAAGGCCCTGGCCAACCCGAATATTGAATTCATCTGGAACAGCCGTGTCACCGCCATTTGCGGCGACAAGGAGGTCGAGGCGGTGGAAGTGACCGCGACCGATGGCCAGGTGTCGCGGCGGCCAGTACAGGGCGTTTTCGTCTTCATCGGCATCACGCCGAACAACGCCGGTTTGCCCCTGGACAGGCTTCGGGCCGATGTCGGCGGCTTCATCCCGGTGGACACTGAATGCCGCACCTGCGTGCCAGGTGTAATGGCCGCGGGCGATATCTGCGCCAAAAAGGTGCGGCAAATCGTCAACGCTTGCGGCGAGGGGGCGGTGGCGGTATTGTCCGCCGAAAGCTATCTTGCGACTCTGGAGCACACGTCATGAAAAAATTATTAGTCAGGTTGGCCGCGTCGGCGCTGGTGGCGCTGCCGCTTTTGTCCGGTTGCACCAGCATCGCCAATTACATTGGTTTCGGCGACGATGAGGAAAAGGCGGCGGCCAGTGCCAAAAAGGTGGATGAAAGCGCCCAGAGTCTTGCCCAAAAAGGGATGAATGAATACCAGTTGGGCCGCTATTTCAACGCCGTCGATTATTTCGACAAAATCCTCAACCAGTATCCATTTTCTCCGGAAGCGACGCTGGCCGAGCTGAAATCCGCCGACTGCAAATTCTTCATGGGCCGCTATGCCGATGCCCTTGGACAGTACAAGGATTTTGAAGACCACCATCCGACCAACGAGGCGATGTCCTACGTCCTGTTTCAGAAAGGCATGTGCAACTACCTGCGCATTGACCGGGTTGATCGCGACACCAGCTATGCCAGTGAGGCGATCAAGCAATTCAAACAACTGCTGCGCCAGTTCCCCGATTCGCCCTACGCGCCGGAAGCTGAAGCCCGCGTCAAAGCGGCCCAGGACTTCCTCGCCCAGCACGAGTTTTTTGTTGCCGAATACTATTTGCGCCGGGGCAAACTGCCGGAATCGCAGGGCCGGCTGAAGTATCTGCTTACCCTCTATCCAGACTGCACCTTGGCGCCGCGGGCCAAGGAACTGCTGACCCAGCTCGAGGCGGGCAAGGCGCCGAAGACCAGTTTCCTCTCGAGTCTGTCGAAGATCGCCCTGCCGGACTGGATGCTGTTCCGGAAAAAGAAGTCTGAACCACAGGCTCAAGAACCAGCGGCCAAGGAAACACAGGCCCAACAGCCACAGGCTCAATAACCACAGACTCAAGACCCCGCAGGCCCAAAAAAGCAAATCGAAACTTTAACCGAACAGGATGGACGTGGAACTGACCATTTTGATGCCTTGCCTGAACGAGGCGGAAACTCTGGCTGTCTGCATCCGCAAGGCCCGGAAGTTTTTGGCCGATTCGGGTGTGGTGGGTGAAGTGCTGATCGCTGATAATGGTAGTGATGACGGATCGCAGGCCATCGCCGCCGAAGAAGGGGCGCGGCTTGTCGATGCGCCGGAAAAAGGCTATGGCGCGGCCCTGATAATCGGCATTCGGGAGGCGCGTGGCCAATACGTCATCATGGGCGACGCCGATGATTCTTACGATTTTGCCAATCTCATGCCTTTTGTCGCGGCCTTGCGGGGGGGGGGGGATATTGTCATGGGCAACCGCTTCCTGGGCGGCATAACTCCAGGAGCCATGCCTTTTTTACACCGTTATCTGGGCAATCCGGTACTTAGTTTTCTGGGGCGGCTCTTTTTCTCGGTTAAGGTGGGGGACTTCCATTGTGGCCTGCGCGGATTTCGCCGTGATCGTATTCTTGCCTTGAATCTGCAAACACTGGGTATGGAGTTTGCCAGCGAGATGGTGGTGAAAGCCTCGCTCAGTGGGTACAATATTGTTGAGGTCCCCACCACTTTGCAACCAGACGGTCGCACTCGGGCGCCGCATCTGCGTACTTGGCGAGATGGCTGGCGTCATCTGCGTTTTCTCCTGATTCACACGCCCCGTTGGCTCTTTTTCTACCCAGGTTTATTCTTTTTGCTACTTGGCGCTCTCGGCGCGGCGATTTTGAGCACTGGTGGAATTGAACTTGGCGCGATTGGCCTTGATATTCACACTTTTCTCGCCTCCTGCATGATGATTGTGCTGGGGATGCAATTACTTTGCTTTGGTTTGGTTTCCCGGCAATTCGCCGTCAACAGCGGCTTCATTCCGCCACCCAATTATTTTCAGAAAGCGCTGGCTGCCCTTTCCATCGAAAAATTGCTGATTGGCGCGGCGGTGATGATCGTAGCCGCAGCGCTTGGTTTTCTTTTTTGCCTGTTCGCTTGGGCGCGAGCAGGATTCGGGCCATTGCAATATGGCTCGCTGGCCCACGCCCTGATGTTGTCGCTGACCATCGGTTGCTGCGGCGTGCAGTTGGTTTTTGAATCGTTTTTGCTGGCGATTATGGATAATGGTCTGCGAAACCAAAGAAAATGACCAATCGCCTAATCTATAGCGATGTGACGCGAAAAGGGTCTTTCGCCGACAAAGCGCCAATGCGGGCGCGGCGGCCAGCGTCAACGCGGCAAAGCTGGAAATACTATCCATCCATTTTTGCGGATTTATTTCCTCTCCTACCATTGCTGACGAAAGATGCTGAACACAGCGCCGGACATGCATGACGAGCCGAACCGCCGAACAATACTCTTCCAATTTGTCAAATTCTTGATTAACGGTGGGCTGCTGGGGCTTGTGGCCGTCGCCGCCCAAGCTCTACTATATCGTCTTTGTGGCGACGGTTCGTTCGCTTACGCCCTAGCCTCGGCCCTAACTTACGGGCCGCTGATTTTGATCAATTTCATCATTCAGCAGTCGTGGATTTTCAAGCGTTCCGGCTGCCTGTGGCGTTTCGTCGTTATTAATCTCTTGATGATGCTGCTCGTGTCGCTGCTCTCGTCCCTGTGCAAACTGGCGATTGATCTGATTTTCTGGTCTCCTTGGGGAGCACGATACGGTTTTTTGGTGGCGTCATTGCTGGGCGCTATTCCATCATTTTTGGCGCAGAAACGATTTGTTTTCACGGTGCGCAATCTTTGATTACTGTGTGGGGAGCGTAAATGGAATTTTCACAAAATGGTTGTTCAATGAGCCCCGGTTTTACCCGTAATCAATACATTGTCATTGTCCTCGCGATATTGTGCCACATCTGGCTGTGCGCCGGTTTGCCGTGGCATATTTCGTTGAATGCCCTGTATGACGACCGCCTGCAGATGAATGTGGCCTATACAATTTTATCAGGCGATTGGCTGGGCGACTATTCTCGCATGACTATGGTCAAGGGGCCGGGATTCCCACTTATGATGGCCTCGCTGTTCTATTTGGGTATTCCGCTCCTTATCTCTATGCCGCTATTGTATGCCGCCGCTGTGTTTGCCTTTATCCATGCCCTGCGTCCTGCCGTCAGGCGAAGATGGCCGTTGGTTTTTGCCTTTATCGCCCTGCTTTTTAATCCGACGCAACATAATCTCTCTCTTTTGAGGATATACCGGGATGGTTGGACTAACTGCATTCTGCTTTTTGTCCTTACTGGGGCCATTGCTTTGCTGTGCCGGCGGCGCTGTCGGATGCAAGAGCGGGCTGGCTGGACTATCTTGTTAGGTTTTTCCCTTGGCCTCTTCTGGATGATGCGGGAAGAGGCGGTATGGATAACGCCGATTCTGGCTGTTATGCTGTTGCCCATGACGCTTATTTCTTTTTTCAGGGAGCGGCGCTTCTTCATCCAGAGAATGCTGGTCGTCGTTGGCATTCCTCTTTGCATCGCCGTTTTCATCGTGCAAACAGTCTGTTATCTCAACTGGCACCATTATGGTCTTTGGGCAAGTATTGACACTACGTCAAAAAATTATACCAAGGCGCTTTCCCTGCTGGTCAAGGCGAAAACAGACCATTGGCAACCCTATGCTGTTTGCCCGCAAGATGTCCGGGGAAAGCTCTATGCAATTAGTCCAGCCTTCGCTGAATTGCGTCCTTTTTTGGATGGTGATGGTCCCGGGTGCAAGGGCTGGAAGGTCACCGCAGAGCGCCTTGGCGTGGCGGATGAATACGGTCCGATGTTTACGTGGGCTTTACGTGAGGCTGTCAGCGCGGCTGGATACTATGCGAATGCGGCCAAGGCCGACGCCTATTACGCCCGACTGGTCAAGGAACTGAAAGCGGCTTATGCGAAGGGCTTGATTAAAAAAGAGCCTGGCTTGGTGTTTGGCGGTTTCACTCAACCCTTTGACCGGCGGCATCTGCCAACGCTGCTAACAGCCCTCAGGCAGGGGTGGAATATGCTGCTGCTGAACAATTGGCCGCTCCATTTCCCTAAAACGCCCAGCATTGTTGACGGTGTGGATGATAACCGGAAATTCTGGTTCGCCATGCGGGATATAGGTAATATCAATATTCCATCCGCCGATTCCTACCTGCCTAAACCATCGCTAGAACTGCGCGGTTGGTGCTTTAGCCCTGGCGACGGGCAATGTGATTTCGCCCAGACTGTGGTCAAAGATGCCTGCACAATAGGAATAGAGGTATCGCGCCAGGAACGGCCAGATGTGCGTGCATATTTTGCACAGCGGCAGGGTATGGATACCCCGGAAGCGGTACGGTCAGGATTTGTTGTTAAGGTAAATGGAGAGGAAGACTGCATCAATGCGCCCTTACAGGTGTCTTCAGGCGGTGATAAGGCGCTTATTGATACAACAACGGGAAAAATTTCGAACGCGGATGGGCATATCCTGATGCACATTGATGAATTTCAGGGGAAAAAAGTCCAAACCAGCTCGTTGCGCAACAATCTTGATAACTTTCGTCGAAATATACTGGAGCGAATCGCCGAAATCTATAAATATGCCAGCAAATGGCTGGCGTTGACTTCGATGTTGTTGTTGGCTGGTTATCTGGTCTGGGCATGTTGCCGAAGAATTTTCCCGCTTTGGCCTTTGCCTTATATCAGCGCCGCGCTGTTGATGCTCTGCGTTCTAAGGATGGCAACAATAGTTCTTTTGCACACTGTTTTTGGCCCCTTTTCTCTCAATTGGTCGTACATGTCGCCTGCCTGGGTCGGCATGTATGGCGGCATCGCAGTTTGCTTGGTTTGGCTGTGTGAGAGCAAAGGGCGAGAAACGGTGTGAGGGAAAACATTGGCTAATGTGTCAGGCCAAGTCTTCGGCCAGGGCCATGTCGCGGTCGAGGGAGATTTCCATGGCCCGCACCGGGCAGATTGGCACGCACAGGTCGCAGCCGGTGCAGCGTTCGGCGGTGAAAAGCACTTCCATCGATGGGCGATTGATCGACAGGGCGCCGGATGGGCAGACGCCGGTACATTCGCCGCACTGAAAGCATTTGCTGTCGTCGCGGCGGATGCGTGCGGCCAGGCGCTGGACGCGCAGGCCGCAGCCGCGCAGGTAGCTGAGGCCGGCCTTAACGCTTTCCTTCTCCCCCTTGATTTCCAGGATCATCATCCCTTCCCGTTGCAGCAGGATGTCGGCTTTCAGGATGTTAAACTCCAGAGCATAATCTTTGACCAGGCGGTAGACCAAGGGGTTGTCGCTGGTATCTTTTGGGAAGCGGAGGAGGTAAATTTGCGTATGCACGGCGCGAGCCTCTTGAAATTGGGGGAAGCGAGAAAGGCGTCAATATCTACCCTGCTTGCCGCTGAATTGCAAGCTGCGAGCGAAAAGCGATGGACGTCCGAAAATGACAAGGACAAATTTTATGGATGAAACCCGCCTGATGGCTCTTTTGCTTGCGGTTGGCAATGGCAGCCTGCCGCCTGCCGAAGCCTTTGCCCGCCTGCGCGATTTCCCCGCCAGCGAAGGGGATGGCTTTGTCCTCGATACCCAGCGGAGGTTGCGTACCGGTTTGCCGGAAGTGATCTATGGCGCTGGCAAAAGCGCCCAGCAGATTATTGATCTGGCGCGGCGGCTTTTGGCGGCGGGCGAACAAGTGCTGGCGACCCGTGTTGATGCGGCGAAAGCCGCTGAGGCTTTGGCCGCTGTGCCGGAACTGACCTACGATGCCACGGCGCGGCTGCTCTACGCTCGCCCGATTGCCGTTGATGAAAGCCGGGGCACGATCGCCGTCGTCTGTGCCGGGACTTCCGATTTGCCGGTGGCCGCCGAAGCGGCACTGGTCGCCCGCGGCCTCGGCAATCCCGTTGAACGCTTTGCCGACATTGGGGTCGCTGGCCTGCACCGGCTGCTCACTAGGCTCGATACGCTGCGGGCGGCGCGGGTAATTATCGCCGTCGCCGGCATGGAAGGCGCTTTGCCCGGCGTCATCGCTGGCCTGGTTGCCGCGCCGGTGATCGCCGTGCCCACCTCGGTTGGCTACGGCGCCAGCTTTGACGGCCTTGCCGCCCTGTTGGCCATGCTCAACGCCTGCGCTCCCGGCGTTTCCGTGGTCAACATCGACAACGGCTTTGGCGCCGCCTGCTGCGCCGACGCCATCAACCGCCCGCATCCGCGGGGTTGATATTGACACGGCCATTTGTGGCCGGAAATTTTTAGGAATTACCCTTTCAATCCGGCAAGCTAGCTGCGAAATCGACAACCTGCCAAGGCAGGCCGCAGCGGTTCAATTGATCCATGAAACGGTCGGGGTCGAGCTGCTCGATGTTGAAGACGCCGGCGCCGTGCCAAACTCCTTGCAGTATCATCATGGCGCCTATCATCGCCGGGACGCCAGTGGTGTAGGACACCGCCTGCGCCCGCACTTCCCGGAAAGTTTCGGCGTGGTCGCAGACGTTATAGATATATTTGCGCTGGCGCTGGCCGTTTTTCAGGCCGTCGAAGACACAGCCGATGACGGTTTTGCCGCTATAGTTTTCGCCCAGGCTGCCGGGATCGGGCAATAGCGCTTTTAAAAATTGCAGCGGGATGATCCGCTGGCCAGCAAATTCCACCGGGTCGATGCCGGTCATGCCGACGTTCTTCAGCACCTTCAGATGGTTCAGGTAATTTTCGGAAAAAGTCATCCAGAAACGGATCCGTTTCAGGCCGCGGATATGCTTGACCAAGGACTCCATTTCCTCGTGATACAGGAGGTAACTTTCCTTCGGGCCAGCCACCGGATAATCGAAGGAAAAATGCACGGCGCCATCGTCCAAAATCGCCGGAGTTTCCAGCCACTTGCCGTCGCGCCAATGGCGAACGGTCTGGGTCACTTCCCGGATATTGATTTCCGGGTTGAAATTGGTGGCGAAAGGATGGCCATGGTCGCCAGCGTTGGCGTCGAAAATGTCGATGGTTTCGATGCTGTCAAACAGATGTTTTTGGGCATAGGCGCAGAAGGCATTGGTAACGCCAGGATCGAAACCGCAGCCTAAAACCGCCATCAGGCCGCGCTCTTCAAAACGTTTTTGGTAGGCCCATTGGTGGCTGTACTCAAAATGGGCCATATCCGGCGGCTCGTAGTTGGCGGTATCGAGGTAGTTGACGCCGGCGGCCACGCAAGCCTTCATGATGTGCAAATCCTGGTAGGGCAGGGCGACGTTAATGACCAATTCTGGCCTGATTTTTTGCAGTAAATTGGTCAGGGCCGCCACATCGTCGGCGTCAATGGCGGCGGTTATCACTTTGACGCCATACAGTTTGTCAATTTCAGCGGCGATGGCCCGGCATTTCGCCTCGGTGCGGCTGACCAGCCAGATTTCCGTAAAAATGTCTGGATGCTGGGCGCATTTTTTCGCCACCACATTGCCAACCCCACCGGCGCCGATAATCACGATTTTGCCCATGGCGGCTCACTCCTTTTCAAAATAGGTATAGCCGCGCAGCCCTTCCTCAAAATCGGCGAGGATGGCCTTCCGCTCGCGGGCCGTGATATAGCCTTTGTGGATCGAATCCTCAGCGATATTCTTGAAGCGGTTACGCAGGGAACGGACGTCGTATTCCATGTAAGCGAGGACGTCGGCCACCGAATCGCCCTCCAATTCACGGGCAAATTTATAGCTGCCGTCATCGTTGACATGGATTGACACGACGTTGGTGTCGCCAAAGAGATTGTGCAGATCTCCCAACGTTTCCTGGTAGGCGCCAACCAGGAAAATTCCGACATAGTATTCCTCATTGTCGCGCAGTTCGTGCAGCATGATGCTATTACGCTCGTGAGTTGGGTCAGGGAAATTATCAATTTTGCCATCACAGTCGCAGGTGATGTCGGAAATGATCGCCGGTCGCGTCGGCTGTTCATTGAGGCGGTGGATGGGAATTACCGGCAGGATCTGATTAATCGCCCACACATCCGGCAAGCTTTGGAAAATACTGAAGTTTCCGTAATAAATATCATAGACCAGTTTGTTGATCGATTGGACATCCCGTGGGATATGCTCCATCTTTTTTGAGACCTGCGAGATTTTTATCAAAATATGCTGGACGAGATTCTCCGCCATCGCCCGTTCGCGGATGCCGATCTGCCCGTGTTTGAACAACTGCCTGGCCTGGCTGCGGTAGAAAAGGGCGTCGTTGCAGCATTCGAGAATCCGCTTCGACGACACCATGTTATAGGTGGCCATCAGGTTTTCGATCAGCTCGCTCGGCGGTTCGGGAAAACTTTCTGGAATCGGCGGCGGCGTGAACGAACTGACATCCAAGATATTGAACAGTAAAATCGAGCAATAGGCGACGACAGCCCGTCCCGATTCGGTGATGATGGTTGGGTGCGGAATGCGGTTTTTCGCCAGCACGGTGATGACCGACTCGATAATATCGCTGCAATACTCCTCAATCGAATAGTTACGGCTGGAATGAAAATTGGTATTTGAGCCATCGTAATCGACGGCCAGGCCGCCGCCCAAATCGAGATAACCCATCGGCGCACCCTCGCGAACCAGCTCTTCATAGAGGCGGCAGGCTTCCATGGCCCCGGCCCGTATGTCAGTAATATTGGGGATTTGCGAGCCAATATGGTAGTGCAACAGTTGCAGGCAGTCGAGCATGTTCTCGGCCTTCAGGCGGTCGATGACATCGACAACATGGCTCATGCCGAGACCGAAGACGCTGGCGTCGCCGCTCGATTCGCTCCACAGGCCCTCGGCTTGGGTGGATAATTTGATGCGCAAGCCTAAATTGGGTTTCACCTGGTGAACTTTGGCGCGGTCGATGATCAGATCGATTTCGCCTGGCACCTCAATGACGAAAAAGACCTGATAACCCATCTTGATGGCGTGCAGGCCGAGGTCAATGAATTCCTCGTCCTTGTAGCCGTTGCAGACCAGGCTGGCCTTGCGTGTTTTCATCATCGACAGGGCGGCGATCAGCTCGGATTTGCTGCCCGCCTCAAGGCCATGGTTATATTCCTTGCCAAATTGGGAAATAACTTCGATCACCTGTTCCTGCTGGTTGACCTTGACCGGGAAAACACCCTTGTATTCACCCTGGTAATTACTTTCACGGATAACGCGGCGAAAAGTTTCGTTCAAAAGCCGGATCTGCGAACCCAAAATATTCTCAATCCGCAAAACCACCGGCATCGACAGGCCGCGGGTTTCAATTTCCTTGGCGATTTCATGCAGGCTAACCTTGGGACCGTCGTCGCCGCCGCTGGGGCGGACCACCACCTCGCCCGCCTCGTTGATGGAAAAATACCCAGCCCCCCATTTGTCAATGCCGTACAACTGGGTGGCCTTACTGATATTCCAAGTTTTTTGCGTATCCATTTCTTGTGCGACTCGTCGAATTTTTTCGCCCGTGCGCCTCCTTGGCGCCGCTCCCCAAATCAAAAAGAGAGGGCGCGGCGGCGAGCGCCTTCAGACGCTGGCGGTGGCTGCTTGTTTTGGCGCTTGCAGCGTCATGGCTTTTTCCGGGCACATTTCCTGGCAACAGTAACAAGCTATGCAGGCTTCTGCATCCACCACTGGAACCCCGTTGTTTGCAAAAGCCAATGCTTGCGTTGGACCAGCAAAGGCCAATGCCGCTTCTGGGCACTGTTCCACGCACACGCCGCACCCAGAACATTTTTCCGGGTCGGCCAGCGGGCGGTACGTCAATCGCTCGTTGACCAAGCTCTCCAAGTCGCCGCGATGGGCCATAATATCATTTTGATCCAAGGGCGGCGTCTTAAAATCCGGTATCGGGAGAAGCGTGCCATCAAGGGCAATGCTCTCATCTCGGTAATCGCCGAGCCCCATGGCTTTGGCCTTTAGCAAAAAGCCGAGCTTGGCCGGAGCGACGCCCATCATGCGGGCCACTACCGCATCCAGGGCCACGCCATTGTCCGAAGCCAGGATGCGCCCGATGTAGCGCAGCTCCGTCGAAGCCGGGCCATTGCCCTGCATGCCAAGCACCGCATCCATGATGATGATATCCGGCACACGCAGCGCATATACCTCGGGCAGCATGTCATGGAACCGGGCGGCGCCGCCGGAAAGCTCATGGAACTGCGCCTTCTGGGCGCCAAGCAAGAGACCATAGCTGTTTTTAATCGCGCCGCTCAGGCAGGTCAGACCATGGGTTTTGAATTTCGGCAGCGAGATAAAAACATCAGCCTCGGCAATGTCCTTGGAAATGCTCACTTTGCCGCCATAGGCCTGGTCAAAGGGCATTTCCACCGCTTCAAGGCCAATATTTTTGTAATGGCCAAGACTTGCCGCGGTCAGGCAGCATTGCTCAAAGCTGGCCTCATTGGCCCCGTAGGCCATAAGCCCGCCGTTGTCTCCGACGACGATGGCAGCGGGATTTCTCGCCTCGACCGCGCGCACCACCGCCGCAAGCACCGCTGGATGGGTGGTAATGGCCTCTTCCGGGGCGGCGGCGCGCAGCACATTGGGTTTGATCAATACCTTGCGCCCGGTAATGGCCACGGGAAACAGTTCGAAGGCCCGGTCAACAGCGGCCTGGCAGGCCTGGTAACTGGCCGGATGAATCATGACTTTTTGCATGGCAACCTCTTTTTTTGCGACAAGATAACTCAGATGGCGGCTCGTAATGGAGTAGTCAAGACTTTATCTGACAAGGCATCCAGGCTGGCACACAATTTCCCTAAACAGTGATTAGAACTGCCGTCAAAAAGTAACCTGATAAAATGTATACGCCATAGTCTTGCGGCAAGGGCCGATTTTTTTCGATAAAATCCGCCTTTCCTATTTACCTCCGCGCTTTATTCATCACTTTTTTAAATCCATCGGCGGCGGCGGCGATGACCTTTTCCGGGACGCAAAAGGCCAGGCGGATATGGCCGGCGCGGCCAAAACCGCGGCCAGGAACGGCCAGGATGCGTTCCTCCTGGAGCATCCGGCAGAATTTGACATCGTCTGCAATCGGCGTCGGCGGGAAAAGATAAAACGCGCCCTTCGGTTGCTGAAACTGGAATCCGGCCGCAGCCAGTGCCTGGCAAAAAACATCGCGCCTGCCAGCGTAAATTTCGGCGGTGGCGGGCACATCCTGCAATTCGGCCACCACCCGCTGCATCAGAGCCGGGGCGTTGACAAAGCCGAGGATGCGGTTGGCAAGAGTCAGGGCGGCGAGCAGTGCCCCTTTCTCTTCAATGTCGGGATGGACGGCGGCGAAGCCGATGCGCTCACCTGGCAACGACAAATCTTTCGAGTGGCTGCTGACGATGATCGTTTCTCGATAGACCGGAAAAATGGCCGGGCAGGTTTGGCCGTCAAAAACGATGCCCCGGTATGGTTCATCGCTGATTAAGTAAATGGCCGAACCTCGCTTTTTCCCCGCCGCCGCCAGCAATTCTCCGAGGCGCTTCAGCTCGCCAGCGCTGTAAATCTGGCCGGTCGGATTGTTCGGCGAATTGACGATGATGGCCTTGGTCTTGTCATTGATCGCCTTTTCGATTGCCGCCAAATCAAGCCGGAACTCGGCGTCGGTATCGACCACCCGGCTGACGCCGCCGTGGTTGTCGATATAGAAATCGTATTCAACGAAATACGGGGCGAGCAGAATCACCTCGTCGCCGGGGTTGAGGATGGCTTTGAGCGTGATATTGATGGCGCCAGCCGCGCCGCAGGTCATCAGCAGATCGCCGCCGCCAATAGCGACGCCCTGCTCGCGCGTCAGCCGCCGGGCGATGGCCTCGCGGACAAAAGGATAACCGGTATTGGCCATGTAAGCGTGGGCCCCCGGCTGTTCGTTCTCGCAGACGCGCAAAAGCGCCTCACGGAAAGCCGTGGGCGGCGGCACGTCCGGATTGCCGAGGCTGAAATCGTAGACCTTATCGGCGCCGTATTGCTGTTTCATAATCGCGCCTTCCTCAAACATCTTGCGGATCCATGACGATTTTTCGGTGAATCGACGGATTTTTTCGGCGATGGCCATGATTTTCCCTCCTCTCGCGCTTAGTTGCCGTGTTTTTTGAGATAATCGTATGCGGCGTTAATTTCCTTCATTTTCGCTTCCGCCACCCGCTGGAATTCGGCGCCCAGATGTTGCACCTTGTCGGGGTGATACTGCATACTGAGGGCGCGATAGGCCTGCTTGATTTCTTCCTCGGAAGCGCCCTCGGCCAAACCGAGAACCGCCAAGGCGCGCTCCCGCTCGCTGATCCGGCTGGATCCGCCTGATTGACCATAGAACTGGTATTTGCCCTCAATGCTACGCAGTTCGTATTCGGAAAGACCAAGAAAACGGGCTATGTCTCGCGCTTGCCGCAGGGCTTGTTCGGCGACGGGCTGGCGGGTGTGGATCATCTGGTAGATCAGTTCAACAAGGATCAGTCGCGTGTTGATCGTTGAACTGTGACGGAATTCGGCCAAGAGCGCTTCAAGCGGCGTCGTTGATTGCCGCGCCGCTTTGATCATCTCTTTCACCCAGGCCATCTGCACCTGGCTGTAACCCAGGTGATAGCGGAAGAAATTATTGATGGTCTGAATTTCTTCCTTCGTGACTTCGCCGTCCTGGGCGGCAATTTTCATGAGGATGCCGACCAGCAGCTCGACAAAACGGTTATGGCTTTCCGTCTGCGATTTCTGGTAGTTGTCGATTTGCTGGCTGATCCAGTAGCCCCAGAGGTAGAAGAGGCCGACTAAAAGCAAAAAGCCGAGCGCGCCACTGAATACCAGCGCCCCGAAAAGATTAACCAGGCCTCTGGTGCCGCCGGTCAGGAGGGCAAAGAGGAGGAGAATGATCAGGCAACCGCCGCAGCCAGGGCCACGGGGACCTTGCACGCGATAGATGTTCACGGTTTTCGCCCGCTGTCGCCATCAAAAAGGGCGTCGATGAATTCTCTGGC
>JAIRRG010000233.1 GCA_031256095.1 Desulfobulbaceae bacterium | reverse complement strand
CCCCAATAATTCGGATTGCGCCGGTAGGTGATCAACTTGCCGGGATTGACCGTCTCCCCCACATAGGGGCCGGAACCAACAGGAATCTGCATCCCGGTCATGCCGTTTTTGCTTTGGTAATCCTTTTTCGAGAAAATGGGCAATTGTCCAGCAATGAGATGCAGCTCACGATTGACCCGTTTGAAGACGAAGCGCACCTTGCCGGGAGCGACAATCTCGGCGTGATCAATATCCTGATAGTACTGGGGAAAAAACGGATGCACCTCGCCGCTCTTCATAGTTTGCAAAGAAAAAACCACATCGTCGGCGGTCACCGGCTGGCCGTCGGCGAAGTGGGCGGCTGGGTCGAGGGTGAAAGTGACGGATAACTTGTCGTCGGCCAGCTCCATATCTTTGGCCAAAAGGCCATATTCGGCAAACGGCTCATCGAGACTGGGCGCAGCCAGGGTTTCAAACACCAGTTCACCCAAACCAAAAGGAGGTGTCCCTTTCAGGGTGTAGGGATTCATCTTGTCGAAGGCCCCCATCGCCGACAGAACCACGGTTTTTCCCTTTGGCGCCTCAGGGTTAACATAGGAAAAGGATGTAAACCCGGCGGGATATTTGAGGGTGCCGTCCATCGACATGCCGTGGGCGGCGAAGGCCTCAACCTGGCCGCCGGGGAAGAAAAAGATGGAAAAGACAAGCAGAAGCGGAATAGGCAGCGTTTTTTTCATGGCATGCACTGGTGTGATCAAGCAAGTGGCAAGGCTATTTGCGCTATGGCCCCGGTGATTGAAAGTGAAAATTTTTCAGTTAACAGCAATATAATTCACTGTTTTTACAGAGATTAATTTAATATATCCTTAGCGATCGCTCAACTCTTCGATTGTTACATGGCATTATGACTTTTTCAAGCTGGACACGAGATAGACAGCGGCGGCGATACAGATAATCACCGGGCCGGTCGGCAGGTCAAGGGCGTAGCTGGCCGCCATGCCGCAGAAAATGAAGAGGGCGCAGGCAACAACCGCGCCGGCCATCATGCCTGTGATGCTGGCCGCGAAGTTACCGGCAATCGCCGCTGGCAGCGTCAACAGGGCGATGACCATGACGATACCGACCACCCGTACCAACAGGACGATGGTCAAAGCCGTCAGGCAAAGCAGCATGAAATAGAGCAGTTTTATCGATAGGCCACGCAGGCGGGCGTATTCATCATCGAAGCAGAGGGCGAGAAAGCGTGGGTGGAAAAAAGCCGCCAGCCCCAAGACAATTACGTCCAGGGCCAGGACGAAATAAATATCGCTTTTACCTATCAATAAAATATTGCCGAATAAATAGCTCATCGGGTCGGTGTAGCCGGGGGTGATGGCGAGAAAGAGCAGGCCAACCGCCATCCCCGCCGACCACAGGGCGGCAATGACGCTGTCTTCGCGCTGCCCGGCCTGGAAATGGGCCAGGGTGAGCGCCGCTGCCGCCAGGATGGCCACCACCAGCGCCCCCGACACCGGCCCGCACCAGCTCAGGCCCTTCGCCTGTTGCAGATACAGACCGCCGCCAATCCCGGCCAGCAGGCAGTGGGAAATAGCCCCGGCCAGCGAACTGATGCGCCGCACCACCACGTAACTGCCGATGATGCCAAAGGGAATGGCCGACAGCAGGCCGGCCAGTAGTGCGTAGCGCAGAAACGGCGTCTGTGGGTCAGTCAAAGCCGAGAAAAATTCAAGCATGGCCGCCTCCACAGCAGTGGTCGTGGTGAATCAGGAGGGCGTCATCGCCGTACATCTCGGCCAGCATCTTACCGGTCAATTCACTGGTTGGGTGCGTGGCCACCCGCCGGTTGACGCAGGCCACTCTCGTAAAAAGCGACGAGACGACGCCGAGGTCGTGCGTCACCATAATAATAGTCAGGCTTCCCGTGCAGGAGCGGAGCAGCTCATAGAGACGCTCCGTCGTCTCCTGGTCGATGTTGGCCGTTGGCTCGTCGAGAATGAGAATTTCACCATCCCCGGCCAGTGCCCTGGCGATTAAAACGCGCTGCCGCTGTCCTCCTGACAGCGCCGCAAATGGCCGAGCCGCGCAGTCGTCCAGCCCGACTTTGGCCAGTGCCGTCCGCGCCCGCTCACGCTCTTTCTGGCCGTAGCGGAAAAAGAGGGCGGGGCGCAGTCGTCCCATTAACACCACGTCCAGCACCGAAATCGGAAATTTTGGATCATAGCTGGCGTGCTGCGGCACATAACCTATCTTGCTGCTGACTTCGCAAGGGGCTTTGCCGAAGACCCTTATCGTCCCTGAATCTGGCTTCAGCAAGCCGAGAATCAGTTTGACCAGTGTTGTCTTGCCGCCGCCATTCGGTCCGACCAGGCAGATGGCATCGTTCTTGAAAATGGTCAGATTGACGCCGTCGAGGATGGTACTGGCGGCGTGGGAAAAAGACAGCCCTACCATATCGATGACCGCCTCATTCATGGGAGAGGGCGGCGGCGATGCTGTCCGCCATCAGGTTGAGGTTGGCAGCCACCTCGTAGGCCAGGGGGTCGAGGGGGACGACGCGGCCATGAATGGCCCGAGCCACCGCCTCGGCACTTTTCGGGTCGAACTGCGGCTGACTGAAAACCACCCTGGCTTTATTCTTTCTTGCTTCGTTGATCAGATGTTGAAGCTGTTTCGGCGACGGTGATTTTCCTTCGATTTCCACCGCTTCCTGCCGCAGGCCATAATCGCGGGCGAAGTAGGCAAACGATGGATGGAAGACATAAAAGGAGGCGCCGGCAAAGGCTTTCAGGCGGCCGGCGATGTCTCGGTCAAGAGCGGCAAGTTCCTCTTGTAATTTTTTGAGATTATTGGCATAGGGGCGGGCGTTGGCCGGGTCGGCTTCACTCAAAGCCTGAGCGATATTTTGTGCCATGACCATGAGGTTGGCTGGACTCAGCCAGACATGGGGATCGTCCTTGCCGTCATGCTGGTCGGGGTGCACGTCCCCGTCTTCGTGCCCATATTCCGGGCAAGGAATTTTGACGATACCCGCAGCGCTGTTTTTGAAGCGCACCGGTATTCCGGCATCATCGATTTTTTCCCGCAAACGTTCTTCAAAAGGCAGGCCAACGGTGAAATAGAGCCGCGCTTTGGCCAGGCGAGCAATCTGACGCGGTTTTGGCTCGAAGGTGTGCGGATCTTGCCCGGCAGGGACGAGAATTTCACTGTCGATGGCCTCGCCGCCGACACGACTGACCAGCCATTTTTGCGGCGCGATTGACACCACGACATTGACCGTGGCGTCGGCGTTAGGGATGGCAAGGTTGAACATCAAGATGGCGCATCCTAAAAGACTGAGGAGAGGAACGCGCCTGGTCATGCGCCTTCCTCCGCCGCAGGCCCGTCCTGATGCTGACAAACAAAATGCAGGGCGTGACATTCGTTGCATTTCGCCAGTGAATGGTTAAGCAAAAATTCGTGCAGATGCTGTTGCTGCTCGCTGGATAAATGGCCGCTGCCACTACACAAAGGACAGGCGCCAGAGAGTGCCAACTCGACGGCGCGGCGGATGAACTCGGACTTGTTGGGCAGGCGTTCCAGCGCCTCGGCCAAACGCCCACCAGCCTTGAATGTCACCACTCGTTCCTTGACGGTCACATGCCCCCCATGCCAGTAAAATTATTAACAAACAATTGACCGAAATGACACATATGGACAAGCATAACACTATAACCCACGTTCGGCCTAATTGTGGTATTACAGGGTAATACTGACGAAGTCAAGAGGCAAGCTGAATAACGAGTCTTATTTTCCCTGCCGTTGATAGCGCTGGACGGCGGCGTTGTGATCGCCAAGGGTGGTGGAAAACTGGTGGCTGCCGTCATTTTTGGCAACAAAGTAGAGAAAGTCCGTCGTCGCTGGCTTGAGCGCTGCCGCCAGCGATTCCTTGCCTGGATTGGCGATGGGGCCGGCGGGCAGGCCAGCGATGATATAGGTGTTGTAGGGAGTTGCCCGTTCCAGGTCGGCGCGCGTGATTGGGCGCGGCGAATCGCTGACGCCATAGAGCACCGTTGGGTCGGACTGTAAAGGCATACCCAGACGCAGGCGATTGAGGAAGACCCCGGCGACCAGCGGTCGTTCGGCCGCCACCGCCGTTTCTTTTTCGACGAGCGAGGCGAGAGTGACAGTCCGCTGTCGCGCCGCCGGGCCAAGCCGGTCGTCGTTCAGCGTCCTCCAGACCTCTTTGAAACGGCGGGTTTGCATGGCGATAAGATGTTCGGCATCGCTGTCGGCTTTGCTCAGGTAATAGGTATCTGGATAGAGATAGCCTTCGAGGCTTGGCGATCCGGTGAAACCTTGTTTG
>JAIRRG010000224.1 GCA_031256095.1 Desulfobulbaceae bacterium | reverse complement strand
TGTCCTTTTCACATCGGCATGTACCTGAGCCGTAAACGTAGTTACCGCGAGCTGCCGGTGCGCTGGTGTGAGCTGGGCACGGTCTATCGCTACGAGCGGGCCGGCGCCCTGCACGGCCTGTTGCGGGTCCGTGGTTTTACGCAGGACGATGCCCACATCTTCTGCCGCCCCGACCAGCTTGAGGAGGAAATTTTCCATATCCTCGACCTGAATCTGCACATCCTGCGCGCCTTTGGTTTTGATCAGTATGATATTTATCTATCAACCCGCCCGGAAAAATATGTCGGCAGCGACGCCAACTGGACGCGGGCGACTGAGGCCTTGAAGCTGGCCCTGGAAAAGAAAGGGCTGGCCTACTCCATCGACCCCGGCGAGGGGGTTTTTTACGGGCCGAAGATTGATATCAAAATCAAGGATCAACTGGGCCGCTCCTGGCAGTGTTCGACCATCCAGGTCGATTTCAATCTGCCGGAACGCTTCGGCATGACTTTTGTCGGCGCCGACAATAACGAGCACCGCCCGATCATGATCCACCGCGCCCTGATGGGTTCGTTGGAGCGTTTCGTCGGCGTTTTGATTGAACACTATGCCGGGGTTTTTCCGCTCTGGTTCGCTCCGGTGCAGGCTCGCGTTTTGAACATCACCGACGATCAGGCCGACTACGGTCGCGAAGTGGCCAGCCGCCTGCGCGCCGAGGGCGTCCGCATCGAGCAAGATTTACGCAACGAAAAGCTCAATTATAAAATCCGCGAAGCGCAGCAGGCGAAAATCCCCTACATGCTCATCGTCGGCAATAACGAGAAAGCCGATGGCACGCTGACGGTGCGGCTGCGCGACGGCCAAAACCTGCCGCCGATGACCATCGCCGAGTTCGCCGATATGGTGCGGACTGAATGCCGGGCAGGGCGGGGTTTTTGATTTTTTCGCAGGCAGCGCATTTTATCGTGACCAGTCTGAAAAAAGAGGGTATCATCACGCGCTTTTTTCAAAGTGATTTTTTTAGAAGATATTTGCAGGAGGGCAAACTATTAACACGAAACGAGGAAAACCCGTTCCTGTCCCACGCAGTGACAGTAAGACCGAGAACATCAATGAGGAGATTCGCCATCCGCGTATTCGTCTGATTGGCAGTGATGGCGCCCAATTGGGGATTGTTACCCCGGAATTGGCCCGGGCGCGGGCGTTTGCCGAAGGACTTGATTTGGTCGAGGTATCAGCGGTCGCCGACCCGCCGGTCTGCCGGATCATGAATTATGACAAGTTTCGCTACGAGCAGAAGAAAAAGCAGCACGAGGCGAAACGGAATCAGACTGTGGTCGAAACCAAAGAAATCAAGTTCCGTCCCAAGACCGAGGAGCACGATCTGAATTTCAAGGTCAAAAGTATCAAAAAATTTCTGATCCAAAAGAACAAGGTGAAAATCACCATGCGTTTCCGAGGACGGGAGATCACCTATTCCCAATCGATTGGCCTGGAAGCGATGAACAAAATCACCGAGATGCTGGCCGAGGAAGCGGCGATTATCCAGCCGGCGAAGATGGAAGGGCGGCAACTCGTGATGTTGGTCGGCCCAAAATAAATTGGAATATGCCGCCCCCTCACTGGGCGGCGCCGTTTTTAAGAGAGGAGTCAACATGCCTAAGATGAAAACCAACCGGGGAGCGGCCAAGCGCTTTTCCGCGACCGGCGGTGGAAAAATCAGACGCGCCAAAGCCTTCGCCAGCCACATTCTGACCAAGAAAAGCACTAAACGTAAGCGTGGCCTGCGCCAGAACGATCTGGTCGATGCCGCCAATATGAAAATGCTGAGAAAGATTCTTCCGTACATGTAATTACCGGCGGGCCAGGCATTTTACAGGCGGCCCGCTTAAAGGAGTGAAACGATGCCACGTGTTACCAGGGGCTTCAAAGCCCGCAGAAGAAGAAACAAAGTACTGAAGCTCGCTAAAGGTTTTCGCGGCGGACGGTCGCGTCTCTATAAGAGCGCCACCGAAGCCGTTGACCGCGCCCTGGTGTACGCTTACCGCGACCGCCGGGCGAAAAAACGCGACTTCCGCGCCCTGTGGATTGCCCGCATCAATGCCGGTGCCCGCATGAATGACATCAGCTATAGCCGTCTGATGGGCGGCTTGAAAAAAGCTGGAGTCGAACTCGACCGGAAAGTCCTGTCGAATCTGGCCATCCTTGACGCTCCGGCTTTTACCCGCGTCAGCCAGATTGCCAAGCAGGCCAATTAAGAGCAATCGCTCGCTATTTTTCGTGCGCGCCGGTAATGGCCTGGCCTTTGACCGGTGCGTCCTTTTTATTCTGTCCGCATGTGTCATGCCATGGAAGAGGAATTACAGCGTCTGGTCGCGGCGGCCCGCACGGAAGTTGAGAATATCGGCGGCCCGGCGCAACTGGAAGAATTCCGTGTGCGCTATCTTGGCCGCAAAGGCTTGTTAAGCGGCATTCTCCGCGGTTTGGGGGCCTTGCCAGCGGCGGATAAACCTCGCCTGGGCGCCAAAGCCAACGAGGCAAAGGCTGCCATTGAAGAGCTGTACGCGGCAAAAAACGCCGCCCTCGGCCCGGGCCAGGCCAATTTCCGGCCAGTTGCCGACCTGAGCCTGCCGGGACGCCGCCCGGCCCATGGACGGCAGCATCCGATTTCCCGTGTCATGGCCGAGACCTGCGCCATTTTCGCGGCCATGGGCTTTGACATTGCTGAAGGGCCGAACGTCGAGTTGGACTATTATAATTTTGAGGCCTTAAATATCCCGGCGCACCATCCGGCCAGGGATATGCACGACACCTTCTACATCAGCGATTCGATCTTGCTGCGCACCCACACCTCGCCGATGCAGGCCCGGATCATGGAAAGGCAGGAGCCGCCGTTGCGGGTGGTGGCGCCGGGCCAGGTTTACCGCTGCGATTCCGATATCACGCATACGCCGATGTTTCATCAGGTTGAAGGCTTCCTCGTCGATGAGGACGTCTCGTTTTCCGACCTGAAGGGGGTTCTCACCCTGTTCGTGAACAAGATGTTCGGCAGCGGTGTCGGGCTGCGTTTTCGTCCGAGCTTTTTCCCATTCACCGAGCCCAGCGCCGAAGTCGATATCGCCTGCGTCATCTGCGGCGGCAAAGGCTGCCGCGTCTGCAAACAGACTGGCTGGCTGGAAATTCTCGGTTCCGGTCTCATCGACCCGGCGGTTTTTGAAAAAGTTGGCTATGACCCGAAACGTTACAGTGGTTTTGCCTTTGGCCTTGGCGTCGAGCGCGTTGCCATGCTCACCTATGGCATCGACGACATTCGCCTGTTCTACGAAAACGACCTGCGTTTTCTGTCGCAATTCTGAGGCATATCATGAAGTTTACCTTTGACTGGCTGCGCGATTATGTGGCCGTAAATGGCTGCGACGCCGCCAGAATTACCGACATTTTGACTATGTTGGGGCTTGAGGTGGATAGCGCCGCCGCCCTGTACGAAGATTTGGCCCCTTTGCGCACAGGCCGGATTGTGGCCGCCAGCAAGCATCCCGATGCTGACAACTTGCAAGTTTGTCAGGTCAAAATCGGCGCTGAAACCCACACCATCGTTTGTGGCGCCCCGAACGCGAGGAAAGGTCTGGCTGTGGTCGTTGCCATGCCGGGTACCACTTTGCCTGGCGATATGAAAATTAAAAAGGCCAAGGTGCGCGGCATCGAATCGGCGGGCATGATCTGCTCCGAGCGCGAACTGGGGCTGTCGCATGACCACAGCGGCATCATGGAACTGCCGGATGGTACCGAAGACGGCCAGGTATTTATCGATGCCTTGGGGATGCGTGACACCTTGTTCGAAGTCGAGCTGACCCCCAACCGTCCCGATTGTGCCGCCGTGATTGGCATTGCCAGGGAACTGGCAGGAAAACTCGCAGAACCGCTGTGCCTGCCCGCCGTCGCCATGCCGGATAATCCCGGCAGCGCCAGTTTTAGTGTCACCATTGAGGCGCCGGAACTTTGCCCGCGTTATTCGGCGCGGCTGGTGAAGGGCGTGAAAATCGCCCCTTCGCCCTGGTGGCTGCGTAAGCGGCTCATGGCCATCGGCTTGCGCCCGATCAATAATGTCGTCGATATCACCAACTATGTGATGATGGAATACGGTCAGCCGCTGCACGCCTTCGATTTCGACACTTTGGCCGGAAGCCGCATCATTGTCCGCGCTCCTGGCGACGTCGAAAAACACTTCGTCACCTTGGATGGCAGCGAGCGCGCCCTTGATGACCAGACGCTTTTGATCTGCGATGGCGAAAAGCCGGTGGCTTTGGCTGGGGTCATGGGTGGGCTGAATTCGGAAGTGACGGCAAAAACCGTCAATGTTCTGCTCGAAAGCGCCTGTTTCGCGCCGGTATCGATCCGCAAGACGGCCCGGCTGCTGGGTTTGGTCAGCGACGCTTCCTGGCGCTTCGAGCGCGGCGTCGATGTTGAAAACACCATTACGGTGCTGAACCGCGCCGCCGCCCTGTTGGTCGAAGTCGCCGGCGGTTCGCAGGAAGCGGGCTGGATTGATGTTTATCCCGGGAAAAAACAGCCGCTCGCCATCCCCATCAGTGCCGCCCGGACTTCGCGGCTCATCGGCGTCCGCTTTTCGTCCGAAGAAATCATCAGTCTTTTGACGGGCATCGGCATCGTCTGTAAAAAAATTGATGATGACCTGCTGCATGTTACGCCGCCGGCTTTTCGCGTCGATCTCGAGCGGGAGGCCGATCTGGTCGAGGAGGTGGCGCGGCTGTATGGCTACGACGCCATCCCGATGCGGCAGCCGCTGGCCGCCCTCAGCTATCCCGATCAGGACCTGGCCAGGGAAAAGCGTCTGCGCGCCGCCGCCATCATGACTTCTTTAGGTTACCATGAGGCGATCAATTACAGCTTCACCACCTCGAAGTTTGGCGATATGCTGTCTTTGGCCGCCGATGACGCCCGCCGCCGCGCCGTGCGGCTGCGCAATCCCTTGAGCGAAGAGATGGATTGTCTACGCTCGATGCTGCTGCCGGGATTGCTCGAAAACATCCGCCGTAATATCAGCTATCAAAACACCTCGATCAAACTGTTCGAAATCGGCAAGGTCTTTGTCCCCAAGGGTCAGGATGTGCAGCCAGACGAGAAGGTAGTGCTCAGCGGCGTTCTCACCGGCAACAGCTTCAGCGGCGCGCCGCCGCTCCATTTTCCGGAGCGAGCCGTTGATATTTTCGATGCCAGAGGCGCCGTCGAATTCCTGCTGGAAGAGATGGGTATTCCCTGTGGCGCTGATGTCATCCGTGTCATCCATCCATTTGATGATGGGATCGATTCTTTCGCCGAGCCAGAAACCGCCCTAATTTTTTTCGCTGGCGGCGCCGTACTTGGCAAAGCCGGGATGATCAAGCCGGCGGTACTCCGCGCCTTTGGCGTCAAGCAGGATGTCGCCTTCTTCACGCTGGATTTCGACGCACTGTGCGCTTTGCCGGTGAAAAAGGCCCAGTTCGCGCCGCTGCCCGCCTATCCAGCGGTGACACGGGATATTGCCCTCCTGGTCGCCGACCGCGTTGCCGCCGGGGACATGGTCGAAGCGGTGCGGGCAAGTGGTGAAAAGCTGATTGAATCGGTGGCGCTGTTCGATATTTTCCGCGGCGGCAGCCTGCCGCCTGGCACGAAGAGCGTCGCGCTTTCGATCACCTACCGTTCCGCCAGCAAAACCCTGACGGAAAAAAACATCAATAAAACTCACGAGAAAATTGTCCGCTTACTGACCGATACCTTCGGTGGCAGTCTGCGGGCGGCCTAAGAAAGGAGATGCCATGAGCACGGAACTTCCGAATTTGACCCGTAAAGAACTCGCCCAGTCGATTGCCGACCAGTTGGGCTATCCGCTGAGCAGTTGCTCTGACATCGTTGACAGCTCGTTTTCGGCGATAAAACAGGCGCTTTTGGCGGGGGAACACATCAAACTGGTGCATTTCGGCACCTTTTCCCTGCGCGACAAACGCCCGCGTCAGGGACGCAATCCCCGCACCGGCGAATCGATCACCATCGTCGAGCGGCGGACGGTCAGCTTCCACGCCAGCCGTAAGCTGCGCGACCGGGTCAATCTCTAGGCAAGCCGCTGGGTAGCCAATGGAAATACCGGACAAACAGTATTTCAAGATTGGCGAGGTGGCGCGGTTGCTTGATGAACCGCCGCATGTTATCCGGTATTGGGAAAGCGAATTTCCGGCCATCAAACCCAAGCGCGCCGGCACTTCCCAGCAGCGCCTGTACCGGCGCGAGGATGTCGAACTTTTTTGGGGCATCAGGTCAATGCTGCGCGACCGGGGTTATACCTTGGCTGGGGCCAGGAAAGTTCTGCGCCGCGAAGACGATGAAGCCGCCAGAGAAGGCGTTGGAACTGGCGGCGAGATGGTGACGGTCCCCCGTGACGCCTTGCGCGCCATCAAAGACGGCCTGACGGCGCTTCGCGAGACGCTGGCGGAGAAGGGAAGACTCTCCGATTGACGTCTTCGCTGGGAAATGCTAGATAAATGAGTATTATCGGGATGTAGCGCAGTCTGGTAGCGCACCTGAATGGGGTTCAGGGGGCCGGAGGTTCAAATCCTCTCATCCCGACCAGAAAAATCAAGGGACTTGCGGTGACAGCCGCAAGTCCCTTTTTATTGGTGGCTGCCGTGCTGGTTATGATTGGCATCACTCTGTTCGATGTTTGACAGCACCGTGGAAATACAAACACTGACGCGGCGCCGTGCTACGGTGGGATATGGCAAGAGCCGCCGATAATGCCAATTATAATGGCTTTCGTGACCCAATAATTGGGATGATGGCAAATTTTCGGAAAATGTCGCGACATCCGCTTCTTGTTGTTTGATAATTCTCTGTTTTCGTACAAGTATTTTTTATGGCGGCGGCGATATTTGTCGATAATGAGATTGCCTCATTTTTGCCGCTGTGTTAGAAATCGGCGGAGTAGAGGGGCGGGTGATCCCGCCGGGTCGATTTTATTGATGGATTTCTGCACGTCGTCAGACGCCACCTTCGCCAGCCAGGAGTCATTCAGTGAAAAATTCTTTCCGTCGCATCGCTGTGGCCGCTGTCGCCAGCCTCGCGGTTTTCGCTTCGCTTACAGCCCAGGCCGCCGACAACAAGGTATCCCACGAAGTTTATCTCGAACGGGCCAATGCCCTGATCCGCTCATACCAGCATTTTGCCGCTGCCACGGCTTTGCAGCAAGCCATCCGGCTGGCCGATGACAAGTATCCGTCCATCTATATGCGCCTGGCCATTCTCGACTACGGACTGGGCATGATTCCGGACGCCATCGCCGCCGGGGAAAAGGCGGTTTCCCTGGCGCCACAGACGAAATGGTACAAATTCGATCTGGCAAAATTCTATCTCGTCGATAAACGCTATCAAGATGCCAAAGAACAACTGCTGACCCTGTTGCAAATTGATCCCGGCTTCAGTTTGGGTTTTGTCTATCTCGGCGAGGTTTACCTTGCCCTCGGCCAGAAAAACATGGCCTGGGCCTGCTCGCAACGGGCCGATCAACTGGGTCAGGATGGCGACCTGCTGCGGCAGAAATTGAAGATTGCCGGAGGACAGCCGCCGGCTGGCTTGGAAACGCTGACCGCTGGCCGACCGGACTACTTCCGTTTCATCAAAGTGGGGAGCCGCATTGACGCCGACGCCCTACTTAAACAGCTGACCAACGGCAAATCGTTTGCAAACCTCGAGATGGAGCTTCAGACCAGCAAAAGCATCAATGCTGATTTTGGCCTGATTAGCATCTCGGAGCTGAAAGAAAACGTCGCCCGCCAAGTGAACGCGTTCAAGCTTTTCGCACCGCCGGTGGTGGTGGAAACCGATTCCGATTGCTGGGTGATGCAGAAGATACTGCCCTTTGACCGCGCCGCCTGGGTAGGTCTCGAATCAGGCG
>JAIRRG010000170.1 GCA_031256095.1 Desulfobulbaceae bacterium | reverse complement strand
TACGCCATGCAGCGGGCCATTATGCCGGCAGTACACGAAATGCTGCGCGGCGTGGCTGATCAGGTCGCGCAGCATTTGGAAGCAAATGTGGCGCTGCCCGCCAAGTTTGCCCGCCAAGCGGTCAAAATATCCGGCGTCAAGCTGGAAGGCGACAAGGTCATGGGCGAGGTGACGGTGCGCAGCAAACATATCCCGCTGATTGATTACGATGTCCAGCCGAAAACCATCACCGCCCGTCGCGGACTGCCCTCGCGGCAGTGGCCGGGCTTCAGCTATGCCTTGCGCCTTGGCGAGCGCCGCAAATCCGAATCCAGGATTCATGGCAAGGGGTTGCCATTTATCGCCAGAATGCCGGGTGGCCATTTGGGTGTCTATTTCCGTCCCGGCCATATAGCCGGCAGTACCTACAAAAAAGGTTTGTGGGGAAAAGGCCGGCGTGGCACCAAAGATCATGAAGCCATCAAACAGGATTGGGGGCCGGATTTGCAGTACCACGTTGCGACGCCAGAGATTGAAGAGGCTGTCTGCTCGCGGGCCGCTCTCGACTTTCCTGCCATTCTGGCCCGCCATGTCGACCGCGCCATCGCCGAATTCGGAGGTGGGCAATGACCGCCCTGTTGCTTAAAAGGCTGCGTGAGCATCTGGCGCAAGCTCTGGCCTCGCTCAAGCTTTTGGGACAAAGCCCAGACGGCGACGTCACCACCGCGCCCAAGGTCTTCATTGGTGATGTGCCGCCGAAGCGGATGGTCAAGGAATCATCCGTTTATGAAGTGCCCTGCGTCGTTATTGTCCCTGTGTCCGGGCATCTGCTGGTTGCAAATGGCGCCGCCGCCAGTGAAACCGTCATCGCCATTTGCTGCTGTGTCTACAACCCGGACAAGGGCGAGCGCGCCGACCTCGAAGAGGTGGAGGCGGAACTGGCCGCTCTCTTGTCCGCCGTTACTGGGGCGCTGTTGCCCTGCGCTCAGGGCACGCCTTTGGCCAAACGTTTCGATCTTGTCCCCGACGAAAAAGGCCGCATGCTGGATTGGGTGCGGGCTGAGGATCAGCCCAAGCCGTTTTCCGGCGCAACCATAACCAGCCGTTGGTGGTTCAAGGGCTGGGAATAACAAGGAGAAAAGTATGTCGAAAAAAGATGCCGCGCCAGACGGGCAAACGTCTGAGCAAAATGCCGGTCAAACCCATGAGCGAACCTCTGGGCAAACCCACGGACAAGTGATGTACACCGGCCCGACCCTGCTTCGCCCTGTGCTCCTGTCGCGCCGATCCGTGTACACGGTGATCCCGGCGGCGGTCAGGAAATTCGTTGACCAGGATAAAGACCTGGCCGCCTGCTTTGTGCCGCTGTCCGAGGCTGGGCGGGCGTTGCGAGAGTTGGAAGGCGCTCCCGGCACTCAACCCGGCGTATACAGCCGATGCTATGGCGCCGTTAAAAAACGCTATCTGGATGAGGTGAAAAAATGAGCTACCTTCACGGAGTATATTCGCGCGAGGTTCCAACTAGCATACTGCCGCCGGTGCGTTGCGATGTGTCGATGCCGGTTGTGGTCAGCACGGCGCCGGTGCACACGCTGCCGCCGGAGGCCGAGCGGCCTATCAATAAACCGGTTTTAATTTTCACGCCGGAAGAGGGCGTAGCCGCCTTCGGCGCGCTGCCGCCCGGCGCCAGCAAGTCGGATTATCCCATTCTGCAGGCGCTGGAAGTCTATCTCAGCCGTTATCGCATGGCGCCGGTCTGTGTTATCAACGTCTTCGATCCGGAAAAACATGTTGATGCTCAAGGCAAGCCTGACGTTAAAAAAGTCACGACTTCCGACATCATCGGTGGCATCGACGCCGCCGGCCAGCGCAGCGGACTTGAGCTGATTGATAAAATATACCCTAAGTTTCAACTTATCCCCGGCCAGATCATTGCACCAGGATTTGACGATCCAGCCGTGAGCCTGGTCATCGGCGCCAAATGTGCCGAAGTTTCCGGCAATCTCGACTGTATTGGCATCGCCGATATTCCATATGGCGTCAAGTACACCGAGGCATCCGAGTATTTGCTCGATAACAATCTCACAGATAAAAATCTGATCATGTTTTTCGGCAGGCCGGTCTTCAACGACACGCTGGAATTCGGCTGCCTCCATTGGGCCGGCATAACCGCCCAGCGCGACAACGAAAACGAAAGCAGCATCCCGTACTGGTCGCCGTCGAACAAGCGTCTGCTGGCCAACGGCATGGCCAGTTGCGGTAAGGAGTTGCTGCTTGACACCCGCGATGCAGCCTATCTAAACGGCTGCGGCGTCGTCACCGGCATGGTTCGCGCCGGTGGTCTGGTCGGTTGGGGCAACCGCACCTCTTGCTATCCGGGCATCACCGACCCAAAAGACTCCTTTATCCCGTTGCGCCGCATGTTCAATTTCGTCGGCAACACTCTGGTCATGACCGCTGATCAGTTTGCCGATAGGCCGTTGAACCGCCGACAAAAAGGCACGGTCTGCGACACCTTCAACGTCTGGCTGAACGGTTTGGCGCGGCGCGAATACCTGCTCGGCGGTCGCTGTGAGTTTTTGGCCGGAGAAAATCCGAACACGGACATCATGGACGGTATCTCCAATTTCCATGTTTTCTTGACGCCGCCCAGCCCAAACCGGGAGATGAATATTAAAAAGGAATATGACCCTAACTATATCAACACCCTATACGCCGCTTAAGGAGCCGTCATGTCTAGTATAAATCTTCCGTCGGCCAACCGTATCCCGGACAAGCTGATCAACGCCAAGGTGTACTACGAGGGCAGTGCCGAGCTGCTGGGCATCGGCAACGCCGAATTGCCGAGCCTCGAATACATCACCGAGGCCCTTTCTGGTCTGGGCATTGCCGGCGAGGTGGAAACTCCGGTCATGGGCCATTTCAAGGACCTGCCATTTAAGTTCAGTTGGCACGTCCCCAACAAGCAGGCCATCAGCCTGCTGGCGTCCACTACCCATCATCTGGAGGTGTATGCCTCCATCCAGCACCACGATGCCGGCAGCGGCGAGTTGGTGTCGGAAGCGGTTAAGGTGGTTTTGCGCGGTATGCCGAAAAAAGTTGGAATTGGCAAAATCGAGCCAGCCAAAAAGATGGAGTCAGAAACCGAACTCAGTTGCGGCTACATCAAGATGTGGATTGGCGGCGATGAAGTGTTGGAAATTGACAAGTTCAACTTT
>JAIRRG010000149.1 GCA_031256095.1 Desulfobulbaceae bacterium | reverse complement strand
GAAACAATGGAACCGGCGGCGGAATCTCCCTCGGTAATAAAGATGGTCGATTCTATTCCGTCTTTGCCGTCCTCCAGATGGTATTTGCAGTCTTTCAACTGCGGAATTTTGAATTCCACCCGTTTGGCCTTGGCGCGGGCCTCTTTGCGCACCGACTGCAACTCCTTGCGCATCTTCTCGTTATTTTGAATTTTTTCCAACAGCAGCCGGGCGACATCTGCGTCCTGATACAGGGCTTTTTCCACCGCTTCTTTAACGGCATTGACAATCCAGGCGCGAATATCGGTGTTGCCTAATTTATTTTTAGTCTGCGATTCAAAAATTGGATCTTTTATTTTGATGGCCAAGGTGCCGACGATGCCGTCGCGGACATCGGTATTGACAAATGATTTTTTTGAAAATTCGTTGACCCCTTTCAGCACACCTTCGCGAAAGGCTGACAAATGGGTGCCGCCTTCACTGGTATAGGTGCCGTTGACGAAGGAAAAATAATTTTCCCCATAGGAATCGAGATGGGAGAAGGCAAATTCCAAGGTTTTGTCGCGATAGGAAATCGGCGTATATAAATTGTCGCCGCCCATTTCCTTTTCCAACAGATCGAGCAGGCCGCGCTCGGAAAAATACTGACCATCACCGAAAGGCAGGCGCAAGCGCAGGCGCAGCCCGGCATTCAGATAGGCGTAACGCCACATACGCTTATCAAGGAACTGGGCGTCGAAATGGAAATTTGGAAAGATCTCGGAATCAGGCGAAAATTCGATCAAGGTGCCATTTTTTTCGGTGCTTGCCCCCTCTTCCTTTTCGAGCAATTCGCCGCGCTGGAAACGGGCGCGGGCGAATTGACCGTCGCGGTAGGCGGTGACCTGAAAAAATTCTGACAAAGCGTTGACCGCCTTGGTGCCAACGCCGTTCAAACCAACCGAAAATTGAAAAACTTCGGTATTGTATTTGGCACCGGTATTGATAACCGACACGCATTCAACAATTTTGCCAAGTGGAATGCCGCGGCCAAAATCCCGTACAGCGACGCGGCCATCTTCAGCCAATCTGATGTCAATACGCTGACCAGCGCCCATGATGAATTCATCGACGGCGTTATCGACGATTTCTTTGACCAGAATGTAGATGCCGTCGTCAGGATGGCTGCCGTCGCCCAAGCGGCCAATGTACATGCCTGGACGTTTACGGATGTGCTCCAGCGAGCTTAAGGTCTTGATTTTACTTTCATCATACTGATGCTTACCTGCGTCCATTCTTCCTCCACACCCCTGGGAAACGGTGATAAAAATCGACGAATCCTAGTCAATTCCGGCGAAGTTGGCAAGCGGCCCAGCGTGGACTTGCTCGGTACGGGATCAAGGCGCCGCCCGATCCCCTGCCACCAATAGGCCACAGGTAAAGGGACAAGCGCCCTGCCGATTCCGGCCACATTGGGCGCCAGGCCAGAGTTTTCGTGGTGAAAAAAATATCCCGATGCGTTGCCCCTTTCCAGAGAGTACATTCCGGAGATCGAAGACAATCCGTGATAAAAATAGAGTCATTGTCAGACGGCGACAACAGCGGCGCGACTCTTCATAAACTTGGAGCAGGTATGGGCGTGGTGCATGGCAACATCGAAGGACTGAAGAAACAGCAAGTGAAAGCGCTGGAACGCCTGGCCGGCAAACGCGCCAGCCGTGATCAGGTGCTGTCGCCGGAAATGGCGCGGGCGATGAGCGCCATTTCCGCAGAAATAAATCGTCAGGTAGGCTTACTTGTCGCCCGCTCCGGCGACATTGCCATGGTGCTGGTTGGCGATCACCATGGCATCATGATCCCGCAACTGACCGGGCGCGGCGGCAACGCCGGCGGCAGATTGCGCGGCCTGCGTTTTGTCCATACCCATCTGGCCGGGGAAAAAATCAGCGAAGAAGATTTGATGGATTTGCTCTTTCTGCGCCTCGACCTGCTGTCGGTGGTGCAGGTGGATGGCAGCGGCCTGCCGGCGCGCCTGGAATCGGCGCATCTGCTGCCGCGGGCCGTCGATGGCAAAAACTGGCGCTTGCTTGAACCCATCCATCCCGCCAATCAAACCGGCTCGCTCACCGAGCTGATTGAAGATTTGGAGCGGCAATTTGCCGATGCCGCCGGTTCCCGCGCCATTGCCGTCAATGACGACCGAGCAATTCTCGTCAGCATCAGCGCCGAAGCCCGCGCCCTGGCCGAAGAATCGCTGGCCGAGCTGGCGGAGTTGGCGCGTTCCGCCGCGGTAACTGTGGTCGGTCGTGTCGCCCAACGCCGCGCCCAAATAAACTCACGGCTTTTGCTCGGAAAAGGCAAACTGGCCGAAATCATGATCCTGGCCTTGACCACCGGCGCCAACCTGCTCATTTTCAACCAGGAACTGGGCACCTCGCAGATGCGCTCAATCACCGATTTCACCGACTTGCGGGTCATCGACCGCACGCAGCTGATCCTCGATATTTTCGCCAGCCGGGCGCTGAGCCGCGAGGGCAAATTGCAGGTGGAAATGGCCCAGTTGAAATATCTGCTGCCGCGCCTAACCACCCGCGATGACTCCCTGTCGCGCCTCACCGGCGGCATCGGCGCCCGTGGGCCTGGCGAGACCAAGCTGGAAATCGACAAACGCCGCATCAACGACCGCTTGGCGCGGCTGAAAAAAGAACTCGACGCCGTAACCGCCGAGCGTTTCCGTAGGCGTTCGCGCCGACGCAAAAAAGATCTGCCGGTGCTGTCGCTGGTTGGTTACACCAACGCCGGCAAATCGACGCTGCTTAACACTCTGACCAACAGCGATATTATTGCCGAGGACAAACTGTTCGCCACCCTTGACCCGACCAGCCGCCGCCTGCGTTTCCCAACCGAAATGGAGGTGATCCTCACCGATACCGTCGGCTTCATCCGCGACCTGCCGCCAGCCTTGGTGCAGGCATTCATGGCGACGCTGGAAGAGCTGCGGGAAGCCGACTTGCTGCTGCATGTCATCGACGCCGCCAACCCCAGTTTCCGACGGCATATGACGGTGGTCGAAGAACTGCTGCGGCAACTGGAACTGGATGGGATCGCTGTCCTCAAGGTGTACAACAAGATCGACGCCGTGGAAAACCGCGAAGAAATCATGCGCCTCGCCGAAGAAGACGGCGCCATTGCCATCAGCGCCCGTGAACCTGAAAGCTTGCGGCCGCTGCTCATCGAAGCGGAAAAGATCATCGGCAAAACCCTCGGTGACGCTCGCATCGGTGAGGCTGGTGTCTCAGACGACACAACCGCGTCAGAGACCTCCGAGTTTAGCCGCTGGAACGCATAGAAACACCCAATTATATTTATAAATCAAAACTTATATAGAATATCCTGTCATATAAAGGAGAAGGGTTTGAAAAGAGGTAAACTTGGGTGGGGAGAAGAGAGTAATCTGTCAACGGCATAAAGCCTCTCGCAATGCGAAGCTCTCTTTTCACCCAAGCGTCT
>JAIRRG010000122.1 GCA_031256095.1 Desulfobulbaceae bacterium | reverse complement strand
CGATGGGCCAGGCAAAATCTCCGTATCTTTTTCCAGCTGGGCGGGGTGCAGGAATACCGGAGCTTGGTAATTATGAGTTGATCCGCGCAGCATCATGGCCAGCGATCCGAGAGGCTTGGCGCATTTCCGGCAGAAATCGAGGGTGTCAAAAGAAATAAATCCACATTTTTGGCATCGCATCGCTTGTTCCTCATTGGCGGTTTATGCGCCCATACCGGAGCAAGACATCACCGCACCGGCTAGGTGAGTTTTTCTCACTTTCAACACTATGGCACGGAATTTCCGGCTTAAGCAAGAAAAAATCCGTTGATGTCGAAACGATACCCCGCTGTCGCCGCCTTACAGCCAGTCCATACCGATATCGCAATGCGGCGCCGAATGGGTGATGGCGCCGACGGAAATGAGATCGACGCCGGTAGCGGCGATTTCGGCCACCGTGTCCAAATTGACGCCGCCGGAGGCTTCGGTCAGCGCCTGGCCGGCGATCAGAGCCACAGCCTGACGCAGTATATCAGGTGTCATGTTGTCGAGCAGAATACAATCGACGCCGCAGGCGAGGCAGTCGGCCACCTGTTCGAGGCTGTCGCATTCGACCTCAATGCGGATGGTATGGGGAACGCGCTGGCGCAGCCGGGCAACGGCGGTGGCGATGCCGCCGCAGGCGGCGATGTGGTTGTCCTTGACCAGCACCCCGTCGGCGAGGTTATAGCGATGGTTACCGCCGCCGCCAACCGTCACCGCGTATTTTTCCAGCAGCCGCAGACCTGGCGTGGTTTTGCGGGTATCGACGATGCGCGCCTTGGTTCCAGCCACAAGCCGTGCATACTGGCTGGTCAGGGTGGCAATACCGCACAGCCGCTGCAACAGATTCAAAGCCACCCGCTCGGCCTTGAGCAGATCGACGACCGGGCCGCGCACCGTCATTATGGCCATGCCGGGTGTCACTTCCTGACCGTCGGCCAAGCAATTTTCGCAGACAATCGCCTCGTTCTGGACGTGGAAGACTTCCGCCGCCACCGCCGCTACCCCCGCGGCCAGACAGTGTTGCCGCGCCACCAGGCGGGCGGCGCCGGTCTGCTCGGGCGTGAAGATGCTTTCGCTGGTCAGGTCGCCACAGCCAACATCCTCGGCAAGGAAAGCGGCCAGCTGTCGGCGAAGAAGATGCTTTTCCATAGATTTTTTCAGGCGAGTAGAGATAGGTAAGTGAGCAAGGCGGCATCGTTAAAACAACAAAAAATCACCGAGCCGACGCTGCCTTCAGGAAATGCCTTGACGGTGGCGACCGCGATTTTCGCCGCGTCGGCCAGCGGATAGCCGTAGACGCCGGTGCTGATACCGGGAAAGGAGATCGACTTGGCTCCGATTGACGCCGCTACCGCCAACGACCGTTGATAGCACGAGGCCAAAAGCGCCGCTTCGCCATGGCCGCCGCCGCGCCACACCGGGCCGACGGTATGAATGACGAAGCGGACAGGTAAACGATAGCCTTTGGTCACTTTGGCATCACCGACCGCGCAACCTCCTAACAGTCGGCATTCCGCCAGCAGTTCCGGCCCGGCGGCCCGATGAATCGCCCCATCGACACCGCCGCCGCCAAGAAGTGAAGAATTGGCGGCGTTGACAATGGCATCGACCGTCAGCGTCGTAATATCGGCTTTGACCGCGCTGAGATTCATGGTCTCACCGCATCTTTTGCAGACGATCGCCAGCAGAGATGAGAAGGGCCAAGCGCGCTTCCAGTTCGGCCAGCTTGTCGCGCTCTTTTGCTACCACTTCCGCTTGGGCTTTGGCGAGAAAATTGTCGTTGCCGAGTTTTTTGCGGACTTGCGCCAGCTTTTCTTCGACTCTGACCAGCTCTTTCTCGTTTTTCACCAGCTCCGCCGCCACATCGACCAGGCCCTGGAGCGGCACGAAGATTTCCAGGCCGAGGCCGACAAAACTGGCCGACTTCTCCGGCTTGTCGCCGGAGGCGGCGATCGACAGGGACTCAAGCCGGGCCAAATCGGCGATGCGCTTGCCGTTGGCGGTCAGCACCGCCCGTTTTGCCTCGCCGGGGCACAGAACAAGCGCCGTCAGCTTCGCCGATGGATGAATGTCGTTTTCCGAGCGAATTGCCCTGAGGCCGCTGATCGCCTCTATAACGACGGCCATTTCTTCTTCGGCCTGGGCGTCGCGCCAACTGGGACGCGGTTCTGGAAAAGGCGCGGTCATCAACAGCGAACGCTTGCCGGGCAAGACGCTCCAGATTTCTTCGGTAACAAAAGGAATGATTGGATGCGTCAAGTGCAAAATTGTCTCTAAAACCGTCAGGAGCACGCCTTTCGCCGTAGCTTTCACCTCGTCGTCGGCGCTAAATAAATCGGCCTTGATCCACTCCAGATACCAATCGCAAAATTCCGTCCAGATAAATTGGTAACCGGCCTGGGCCGCCTCGTTGAAGAGGAAATTGTCGTAGGCGCCCCGCACTACTTCGGCTGTGGCCTCGGCCCGGCTCAGGATCCAACGGTAGGCCATCGGCAATTGCCCTGGATTATCGGCTACTTCACGGATATGCTCGTCGCAATCAGCCAGATGCATATGGGCAAAGCGGGCCGCATTCCATATCTTGTTGATGAAGTGTTTATAGCCTTCGATCCGCTCAAGGTCGAGGCGGATCTCCCGGCCCTGGGCGGCCAAGGCCGTCAGTGTAAAACGCATGGCGTCAGCGCCGTAGCTGGCCATAACGTCGAGCGGGTCGATGCCATTACCCAACGATTTTGACATCTTGCGACCATCTTTGTCGCGGACCAAGGCGTGCAGGTAGACATCCGTGAATGGCGGTTCGCCCATGAAATGCAGGCCCATCATCATCATGCGGGCGACCCAGAAGAAGAGAATATCAAAGCTGGTCACCAAAACCGAGGTCGGATAGAACATCGTGAGCTCTTTCGTTTTTTCCGGCCAGCCCATGGTTGAAAACGGCCACAAGGCCGAGGAAAACCAGGTGTCAAGGACATCCTCTTCCTGGACAATCTGGGCCGAGCCACAGTGCGGACAGCGGCTCGGATCCGCCATCTCAACGATGCGCTCGCCGCAATCCTGGCAATCCCAAGAGGGAATGCGATGCCCCCACCAAATCTGGCGCGAGATGCACCAGTCGCGGATATTATTCATCCAGCCAAAGAAATTGGCCCGCCAAGATTTCGGATGCAGCCGCACCCGGCCATCCTCAACCGCCGCTTTGGCTTCGTCGGCCAACACCCGCATGGCGACAAACCATTGCCGCGAGGTTGCCGGCTCGATGACGGTGTGACAGCGGTAGCAGGCGCCGACCGCATGCTTGTAATCCTCGATTTTCACGAGAAAGCCGTCGGCTCGCAGGTCGGCGACGATTTTTTCGCGGCAGGCAAAACGGTCAAGCCCTTGGTATTCCCCAGCATTCTCATTCATGAAGCCGCGATCATCCATGACCTTCATAAAGGATAGGTTATGCCGTTTGCCCATCTCATAGTCGTTGCGATCGTGTGACGGCGTCACCTTCAGCGCCCCGGTGCCAAAGCCCAGTTCGACAGCGGTGTCGGCAATCACCTTGATCGCCCGGCCGGCGATGGGCAGCGTCACCTCTTTGCCGACGAAGGCGCGGTAGCGCTCGTCATCGGGATGGACGGCGACGGCGGTATCGCCCAACATTGTTTCCGGGCGCGTCGTCGCCACCACCAGTTCACCGGAGCCATCGGCCAGCGGATAGCGGATGTAGTAGAGTTTGCCGTCCCGTTCCTCGAATTCCACCTCATCGTCAGAAAGGGCGGTCTGGCAGCTCGGGCAGCGGTTGACGATATAATCGCCCTTATAAATCAAACCTTCTTTGTAAAGCTGGACAAAAACCTGGCGCACCGCCTTCGACAGGCCCTCGTCCATCGTGAAGCGCTCACGCTGCCAATCGCAGGAAGCGCCAAGCTTTTTCAGCTGCTCGACGATCGCCCCGCCTTTTTCCCGCCGCCATTGCCAGATCCGCTCAATAAAGGCATCACGGCCCAAATCGTTTTTGTTTTTGCCTTCGGTCCGCAATTGCCGCTCGACAACGTTCTGGGTGGCGATGCCGGCGTGGTCGGTGCCCGGCAGCCACAGGGTGTTGTCGCCTTTCATGCGATGGTAGCGGGTCAAAATATCTTGCAACGTATTGTTCAGGGCGTGGCCCATGTGCAAGACACCGGTGACATTCGGCGGCGGGATGACGATCGAAAAGGCTGGCCGGCCTTCGGTCATGTTGGCGGCAAACGAGTGTTCAGCCCGCCAGCGGCCGAGCCATTTTTCTTCGGTGGCGGCAAATTCGTAGGTTTTCGGCAAGAGTGTTTCAGTCATGACAAATCGTGGCAAAATAGTGACGGCGACGGCGTGGGCCGAGTCAACGCAGGTTCCAGGGACGGGGCAAAAAGATATATTCGTACAGGTCAAGGGCATAGCGGTCGGTCATGCCGGCGACAAAATCGCAGACTTCGCGGTGGGCGGTGGTTGCATCGCGCCAACTGGCCGGGCGTTCCTCCTGCCGCCATTTTCGGCCCTCGCGGCGGGTCAGGCCAAATTCCAGCAGGTGGGCGTAGAGATGGCGGATGACCAGTTCGGCCTTCTCGAACTCGCTGTCCACCTGGGCGCAGCGATAAACATTTTCAAAAAGAAAAGCGCGCAGGTCGGTGATGGTCGCCAGCATCTGATCGCTGATATGCAGGCCGCCATCATCGTGGCTTAAAGTCTGGACGATGACATCGCGCACCATGGCGCCAATACGCCGGGAATGCCGGTCGCCGATCACTTTACGGATCCTGGGCAGCAGGTCATCCTCACCAATAATGCGGGCGCGCAGGGCGTCGTCGAGGTCATGGTTGACATAAGCGATAATATCGGCCAGGCGCACCACCTGCCCCTCCAGCGTCACCGCCAGCTTGGCCGGGTCTTTCGGGATGATGTCGCCCGCGCCCTTGGAATGGCGGACAATGCCATCGCGGACTTCGTAAGTCAGGTTCAAACCTTTGCCGTCATTCTCCAGGCAATCGACGACCCGCAGGCTGTGCGTATAATGTTTGAAACCTCCCGGATGCAGTTCGTTTAAGGTCGCTTCGCCGGCGTGGCCAAAAGGCGTATGTCCCAAATCGTGGCCGAGGGCAATGGCCTCGACCAATGGCTCGTTCAGGCAAAGGGCGCTGGCGATGGTGCGGGCAATCTGCGACACCTCGAGCACATGGGTCAGCCGCGTCCGGTAATGGTCGCCGGTTGGCGACAAAAAGACCTGGGTTTTGTATTGCATGCGGCGGAAGGCTTTTGAATGGACGATCCGGTCGCGGTCACGCTGAAAGGGCAGGCGGATATCGGTGATGACATCTTCTTCTTCGCGGCGGCGTCCGCGCGAATTCTGGCTCAGGGCGGCAAAGGGGGATAGCGTTCCCTCTTCGCGCTCTTCCAGTTGTTTTTTGATCGACCGACCGATTACCGGTAGAAATGCCATGTCAGTCCATATTGGGGTGGTTGTAAGAGTTGGATAATTCTTCTTTTTACCCTCCCGGCAAGCCAGACGCAACCAGGAAAGCGGCAGCGCCGCTTTACATTTCCGCAACAACCGGATAGAAAGTTGGCGCTATCATCATACCATCATATAAAACCCTTACCGCCCCCATGTCCAAGCGCGCCCGTACCATCCTTACCCTGTTGGTCATCCTTTTTTTGGCCTTTTACGCTCGGCATTACGGCCAATACGGCGATTATCCCGCCAATCCGCCAGGACATCAGGAGGAAGGGATATGTCCAGGAACGGCCTTGACCAATCGCGACACCGCCGAACATCTTGGCCAAGGGGGCAGAAAAGCACTGGTTTATGGCCACGGAGAAGTGGTAAAAATTTTGCCGGATGATGACAGGGGGATACGGCATCAGCGCTTTTTGTTGAAAGTGGCGCCGGGTCTGGTTGTCCTCGTTGCCCACAACACCGACATCGCCAAGAAAATCGGCGGTCTTTCCGCTGGCGACCGGCTGTCGTTTTGTGGCGAATATATCTGGAATGACAAAGGCGGCGTTCTGCACTGGACGCATCACGACCCGGCGGGCAGGCACCCAGACGGCTGGCTGTCCCTGAACCATACATTGTACCGGTGAGGCGTCCCATGTATCGGGTGGCAATCAACGGTTATGGCCGCATTGGCCAGTGTCTGTTCCGGGCCCTGCTTACCGGGGCGCGCGCTGGGGACTTTCAGGTCGTGGCGATCAACGAACTGGCCGGGCTGGAAACCATCTCCTATCTGACCCGTTACGACACCACACACGGGCGTTTGCCGTTGCCGGTCAGCCACGACGGCAATCACCTGATCGTCGATGGCCGCGCTATCGCTGTTTCGCATGAGGCCGATCCGGCCCGTCTGGCCTGGGGCGATCACGATATTGACCTGCTTTTTGAATGTTCCGGTTCCTTCAACGACCGCCTCACCGCCTTGACCTATCTGCGCGGCGGAGCAAAACGTATTCTGCTGTCGCATCCGGCTGGGCCGGACATGGACGCCACCGTTGTCTTCGGCGTCAATCACCACCTGCTGTGCCCGGAGCACCGTGTTGTCTCCGCCGCCTCCTGCACCACCAACTGCCTCACTCCAGCGCTGCTGCTTCTTGACCAAACCTTTGGCGTCGAGCGCGGCCTGGTCACCACCATCCACTCAGCGATGAACGACCAGCCAGTCCTCGACAGCTCCCGCCACAGCAACCCGCGCCTGAACCGGAGCGCCCTGCATTCGATCATCCCGGTCGATACCGGCCTGGCCAAAGGCATTGGCCGCATTCTGCCGGAGATGGGCGGGCGCTTTCAATGCCTGCACCTGCGGGTGCCGACGATCAACGTCTCGGTCATGGATCTGTCGG
>JAIRRG010000045.1 GCA_031256095.1 Desulfobulbaceae bacterium | reverse complement strand
GGAAGATATTTTCTCATTTTCTCATCCGTTTCTTTTGCAAAAGAGACGCCATGCCGCCGGGCAGAAAGATCAAGGCCGCGACAAAAATCAGAAAACGACCGGCAGGCGCCCAGCCCATACCAACATAGGTCGCAGTCATCGATTCAAAGATTCCCAAAATCAAGCCACCGAAAATGGCGCCGATGGTTGAACCCAGCCCGCCCAAGATGGTGATAACAAAGGCGATCAAGGTAAACTGACCGCCGAGGGAAGGATAAAGATAGTAGATAGGAATAAACAGGCAGCCGGCGGCGCCGACCAAGGCTGCCCCCAGGCCAAAAGTCACTACGCGCATACGCTTGACGTTAACGCCCATTAAAAGGGCGGCGTCCAAATCTTGGGCGGTGGCGCGGATCGATTTGCCGGTATCGGTTTTTGCCAGAAAAAACCACAAGGCAACGGTAATGACTACCGCAAAGACAAAAGAGACGGTCCAGGGAAGGGAGAGTGACAGTTCGATCGGGGCATTTTTCCAGTAATCGGAAAGATACCAAGCTGTTGTACTGTAGCTGACTGGCGTCGAGCGATAGTCTGATCTGAAAAAGATGGTGGCCAGATTTGCCAGCACCATACCAATGCCCACGGTCAGGATCACCTGATTTTCCGGCAGGATGGAATCCACCCTCAGCACCGGGTTGATCAGGAATTTTTGCATGAGGATGCCGAGCAAAAACAAGACCGGGGCGGCAATGAAGACAGACAGGTAAGGATCGATGCCAAACAGGGTAAACATCCAGAAGGCAATATACATACCGACCATCATCAGCTCGCCATGGGCGAGGTTGATGATCTTCATGACCCCCATGATCAGCGTCATGCCGATACCAATCAGCGCATACAGGCCGCCGAGCAGCACCCCGGCAATGAGCGTCTGCAAAAAAGCTTCCATAATCATCCCATCCTTGTGAAAAGCGGCGGGCACACTTGCCCACACTTTGCGTCCGGGCTCGAACAACCGGCCTCGGCCACAGTTATTCTTGCCGCCGATTGCTCATGATAGCGGTTCGGGTAGCTATCCCAGCCGCCCGTCAAGCCGTGCCCGACGCTTGCCAAGCCTGCGGGAAAGCATCAAGGAGCGCCATCCCGGCATAACAAAGAAGCCTCCGATTTCGTGGACCGATGACCATCACGAAAAAGGAGGCTTCGAGACAACGCGCAGTCTTTAAGTCGCCCTGAATAAAACCACAGTTTGCTTTGGGGCGGGGCGCGGAACCGCCCAGCAGGAAACCTTCCGGCCAAGCCGTTTCTGACCTCCGAAATACCGCGGTATCACCAGCAAATATGTGAGCAAGGCGGTCGGTCCTGTTACTTTCTGTCCCGCCACTTGGGAATCGGGTACAGATATTTGGCGCTGGCGGTGCTTTCCGGCCAGATCGTCTCGTGCTTGCCATTAATTACCTGCAGCACCAGCGTATCCATGAAATTCTGATTCTGGTATCCCTCTTTGTCCTGAAACTGAATCGGGCCAAAGGCGGTCATCATCTTGGTGGCTTTCATCGCCACCTGAAGATCGTCCGGCGTCATGCTTTTTGCCCGTTCAATGGCATCCTTGATGATGTACAGCGCCGAATAGGCTTCCGCCGCATGGTAGGACGGATATTCGCCAAATTTGGCCTTATACTTTTCCGCCAATTCCTTTGCACCCGGATAGTGTACCTGGGGGCTCCACAGGGTGGCGGTTACCACGTATTCGGCGGCATCTTTGGCATTGTCGATGAACTCGGGCAGGGCAAAACCGGCGGCGCCGCCGGCAAAGAGCTTGGCATCAATGCGCAGTTCCTTGATCTGTTTCATCAAAAGGGATGCATCCATAACGTAGGATACCATATAAATGACATCGGGATGCAGCGCCTTGACCTTGGTCAGGATTGGCTTGAAATCGACTACGCCTTTTTCATACTTTTCTTTCAGCACCACCTTCATGCCGATCTTGGCCCCATACTTTTCCATCTCATCGGCGCCGGATGTGCCGAAATCCGAGCTCTCATATAAAATGGCGATGGTGGTCGGCTTGACGACCTGGGTAAGGAAAGAACCCATGCCGGCCGCATAGTAGGCATTGGAAGGATTGAGGCGGAAAACATAGTTATAATTTTGCTGGGTGATGGCGTCATCGGCGCCGGTAACCACCAGATAGGGGACTTTTCGTTCGTTGGCCACGGCGGCAATGGCCTTGGAACAGGAGGAACTGTAGTCGCCGACCAGAATCGGCTGTTTTTTGACATCGATGAGTTTCTCGGCAATGGCGCGGGAGATTTCCGGCTTGCCCTGGCCATCTTCAAAATTGAGGACAACGGTCTTACCCTTGATCCCGCCCTTGGCGTTGATCTCTTCCATCGCTATCTGATAGGCGCGCATTTCCATTTCCCCGAACTTGGCCTGGTTCCCGGTAAGCGGCAACGGAATTCCCAGCTCCAAGGTCGCGGCCGTGGCCAGGCCAGCGCAAGCGATCCCACATAGAATTGACGACATGACGAACAGCAGCACCGACCAGCGTTTCATACATCCTCCTCCGTTTTGATTTTTGCCATACATCGCAACACATCCCCTAACGGGAAAAGCCAAGAAATACAAGTGAGAAAGCATTGCCGCCAGACGGGCAAAAAAGGTTGTGCCCTCCTGGCTATAGAGGCTCTCGCAGAAGATGCCATCCCGCCTCATTTGAGCAGCGGAAGGATTTCCGGCGCGCAGAATGTTGTGGTCGATTCGATCACTCTCTCGCTATAGTTTTCTATCTTCGCGTAGAACTCGCCAGTCTTTTTGAACTCGGCCATAACTTCGCTCTCTGATTTTCCCAGCTTTGCGCCAAGGCTCACAGTCTCACGCATGGATCGTTCTGTCGCAGCCTCAAAAGCGGCTTCCAACTTCTTGTCGTTGATACGTTGCGCCATAATTGTCAAGGCGCCCATATCTATGCCACACTTCATAGCCACATTATACTTGCCTTCAATTTCATCACTGGTCTCAGCAAACGAAGCTGACGATAACGTGGCCACCAAAGTGAAAACAATGCCCGTGAGACTTGCAAAACGGCAGATCGAATTTTGTTTCATATGTATAATCCTTTCATAAAAATCATCGTTACCACAAGCCGAAAAGCGATTGGTTTCGCTTCGCTCTACCTATCCTGCGCGGGCTTACACCGAATTCACATTATATGACATGATGAACAGCATCACCGACAAGCATTTCATACCTCCTCCTCTGCTTTAATTTTGGCACACACTACCGCTGCATCTCCTAACAAGAAAAACTGAGAAATACAAGAGAGAAAGAATTACCGTCAGATGGGCAAAAAGGATTATGTCTTCCTGGCACATTGGACGCAGCAGTAGCAGAAATCGGTCATAAACACAAGGGAGAAAAAAGAGCGGAACTCGTCTTGTTCCGCCTGAGTTGGCAATGGCTAAGCGAGTTGTTCCAATTCTAAATTAAAATTCCCATAATGGTCGGCGTCTTTGCGAGGAACGAAGTAAGCCTGCCGCGAGCGAAGCGTGGCGGAAGCAATCCAGAAAACACTGGATCGCCACGGCGCGATACTGCCGCGCCTCGCGACGACATAAACGTAAGTTCTATTTAGAAATGGAATTATTTGTGGCAAGGACTTTCCGGATTGAGGCCAAGCGGCGTACATGCCAGCGATCGGCTCATTTTTGCGGCTCAGGCGCTTGCCTTTGAAGGCCGCAGGATGCGGTTGCGCTATAAAAAGCCCCCATGCAAGCGGTTTGCATG
>JAIRRG010000023.1 GCA_031256095.1 Desulfobulbaceae bacterium | reverse complement strand
AAAGGGTGGGTCAATGTAAATGAGTTTCAGACCGCCCTGTTTTTCTATTTCCTCCCGCATGGGGCCGCTTTTGAGGGAAGAAAGGATGAGCTTGTTGTCGCCCCAGATCAGCTTGTTCGTCCAGCCCTTGAGCTGCCGGCCGCGCATATCCACGTCAAAGAGGCTCATCTGCGAGCTGGCGGGTTTTTCCGCGCGTGGTTCGTCCACCTGCTCAATGGTCTGGAAGGGCAAAACCACGTTGCAGACTTCACCCGTCTTGCCGTTCCAGACCAATTCCACCTCGCGTTTGTCGTCAAACAGTAGGAAACGGTATTTATCCGGCAGCGGTTTGTCCGCCTCAATTAAGCGAATAATCTCCTGTTGTTCCTGGGGGGTAAGACGCGGCATAAAAAACCTCTTGAGTACGGAACGACGAAAGGTTTTTCAGTGTATCGCAGGGATAAGCTGCTGTCATCAAATGCTATAGAACGCCAGCAAAAACAATCTGGCAGGAGAGAGCTTTACTTTGGCGCCCGTTTTGTTCGGCCATTGACCCGGGCGGGGCAGGATAGCGCTTTACAAAATAATTGTTCTTTCTTCATCTCCCAGCCAGAATCGGCGCCAGAAAGCGCCCGGTGTGGGAAGCCGCCACCTTGGCCACGCGAGCCGGCGGGCCACAGGCGACCACCTGGCCACCACCATCGCCGCCTTCCGGGCCAATATCAATGATCCAGTCGGCGGATTTAACAACATCAAGGTTGTGCTCAATGACAACCACGGTATTGCCCTGGGCAACCAGCCGCTCCAAGACATCCAAGAGAAGCTGGATATCGGCGGGATGCAGGCCGGTGGTTGGTTCATCCAAAATATAGAGAGTTTTACCGCTGGCCCTTCCTGACAATTCCTTCGCCAGCTTTATCCGCTGGGCCTCGCCGCCGGAAAGGGTGGTCGAAGACTGCCCCAAAGCGATATAGCCAAGGCCGACATCAAAGAGCGTTTGCAGGCGGTTCCTGACTGGCGGAATGTTTTTGAAGAATTCCAGGGCTTCTTCGACGGTCATGCGCAAGACATCGTGGATTGAGGCGCCGTTATAGGCAATATCCAAAGTCTCCAGATTGTAGCGTTTACCATGACAGGCTTCGCACTGGACATAAATATCCGGCAGAAAGTGCATGGCGATGCGGATGACGCCATCACCTTCGCAGGTTTCGCAGCGCCCGCCTTTGACGTTAAAACTGAAACGGCCAGCGGTGTAGCCACGGGCGCGGGATTCCGGCAACTGGGTGAAAAGCTCACGGATCGGCGTGAACACTCCGGCGTAGGTGGCTGGATTTGAGCGCGGCGTGCGGCCAATCGGGCTTTGATCGATGTCGATCAGCTTGTCGATCAGCGAAATCCCTTCCAGGCGCGCCCCGCCAATTTCCACCCTATCCCGCCGCTGGCGCAGGCCAACCCGCGCCAATTGATAGAGCGTTTCGATGACCAGGGAGCTTTTGCCGGAACCGGAAACGCCGGTGACGCAGGTTAACGTTCCAAGCGGGAAATCGACATCCATTTTTTTCAAATTATTGGCGCAGGCTCCGCGCAGGCGCAGGCTGTTATCAGCGCCCAGTTTTCCCACTGGGCGGCGGCCCGCCACCTCGATTTCCTTCCGCCCGGCCAGATAGGCCCCGGTCAGCGACTCTTCCGCCGCAAGCAGGCCGGAAACAGAACCGGAATAAATGACCCGCCCGCCATGAACGCCAGCGCCCGGCCCCATATCGAGGACATGATCGGCGGCCAAAATCGTATCATGGTCGTGCTCAACGACGATCACGGAATTGCCCAGGTCACGCAGATCGAGAAGCGTTTTGATCAGCTTTTCGTTATCACGCTGATGCAGGCCAATACTCGGTTCATCGAGGATATACAAAACACCGGCCAGGCGAGAGCCAATCTGCGAGGCCAGGCGGATACGCTGCGCCTCACCGCCGGAAAGGGTCGATGCCGTGCGCTCAAGCGACAGATAACCGAGGCCAACGTTTTCGAGAAAACTCAGGCGGTCGGCAATCTCCTTTAATATCGGCGCGGCGATGATTTTTTCCTGGCTGGTGAAGGCCAGGCCCGGCATGGCGGCGAGCAAGGTGGCAATCGACTGACAGGTCATCTGATAAATCGACCAATCGCCGATTCGCACGGCCAGGACTTCCGGCTTCAGCCGCGCCCCGCCGCAGGTGGCGCAGGTTCGCTCATTCATGTAACGCGACAATTCCTCACGGACAAAGGCCGACTGGGTTTCCTTGAAACGGCGGTTCAACTGCGGGATCACGCCTTCGAACGGCTGCTCGCTGGCCCCTTTGCGTTCTCCCTTCTGCCAGGAAAACTGAATCGCTTCCTTGCCGCTGCCATAGAAAATCACCCGCTGGCATTCAGGCTTCAAGTCTTGAAAAGGGGTGTCGAGGGAAAAACCATAATGCCGCGCCAGACCGGCTAGAATTCGCCCGGTGTAGCTGTTGCCGCCGCGCCAGCCCCAGGGGGCAAGCGTCCCTTGCGACAGGCTCTTTTCTGGGTTAGGGACCAGCAAATCCGGATCGAAAAAAGGATTGACGCCCAAACCGCCACAGTCCGGGCAGGCGCCGACCGGATTGTTGAAGGAGAAAAGCTGCGGTGTCAATTTCGGCACCGACAGGCCGCAGCGGTGGCAGGCGGCGTGCTCGCTAAAAATCCGCTCCTCATTTTCGTCGGGGAAAAAAGCCAGTAGCAGGCCGTCGGTCAGCCTGACAGCGGTGGCCACCGATTCACTGAAGCGATGACGCAACAAAGCTTTGACGGTCAGGCGGTCAATGACGGCTTCAATAGTATGTTTCTTGTTTTTATCCAGTTCCGGAATCTCTTCCGTGGCGTAAATCTGGCCGTTAACGCGAGCCCTGGCAAAACCCTGACGGCGGATCCGCTCAATCACCTGCTCGTGCCGTCCCTTGCGCGCCGTCACCAATGGAGCGAGCAGGATGATCTTTTTCCCCTCCGGCAGGGCCAGCAGGGTGTTGACCATATCCTCAATCGACTGGGCGGCGATTGGCTCACCGCATTCAGGACAATGCGGGCGGCCACAGCGGGCGTAAAGCAGGCGCAGGTAGTCGTAGATTTCCGTCACCGTGCCGACGGTTGAGCGCGGATTTTTGCTGGTGGTCTTCTGTTCAATTGAGACGGCGGGCGACAGGCCTTCGAGTGAATCGACATCGGGCTTGTCCATCTGCCCGAGGAATTGCCGGGCATAGGTGGACAGCGATTCGACATAACGCCGTTGCCCTTCGGCGTAGAGGGTGTCAAAAGCGAGCGTCGATTTACCGGAGCCGGACAGGCCGGTGAAAACGACCAGGCGGTTTCGCGGCAGATCCACGTCGATATTTTTCAAATTGTGCATACGGGCGCCGCGAATACGCAGCAGTTGCGGCTCCATGATCAGCGATATTCCTGACCGCGCCGATGCTCAATCATGAGACAACGATCCATAACCACAACCAGGCCGTGCGATTTAGCCAGCGCCGCCGCCTCGTTATTGACCACGCCTTCCTGCATCCAAATGGCTTTGGCGCCGATGGCTATTGCCTCGGCGACAACGGGCAGCACATCTTCCGATTTGCGGAAAATATCAATAATATCAACTTGATAACCAATCGCGGTCAAGCTGTCGTAACATTTTTGCCCTAAAATTTCCGCGTGACCGGGATTGACGGGAATCACCGTAAAACCCTGGTCAAGCAGATAACGGGCAACGCGGTTGCTGGGCCGGTCGGTTTTTGGCGACAGGCCAACGACGGCAATGGTTTGCGCGCCTCGCCACAACGGCGAAAAATCGGTGGCATCAGCGGTATTTGGGGGGGCGGACGGGATCATGGCAAGATATCGGCAATACGGGGAAAATTCGAAGAAAAGCGGCATGAAAGCGGTACGGCGAATACAATGCTTGCCCCATGGACAAATGTCAAGCCAGGAAGTATATTTTATGATTGCCTTTTTTGCCAGCCGCGGTATACGGTGGGCAGTGGCTAAACTGATGAGGAACTGTATGAAATTTCAGGATATTGTCACAACGCTGAACACCTACTGGGCAGAACAGGGCTGTGTCATCCAACAACCCTACGACATGGAGGTCGGCGCCGGCACCTTTCACCCGGCGACGCTGCTGCGCGCTTTGGGACCAGAACCGTGGCGGGCCGCCTATATCCAGCCGTCGCGCCGTCCCACTGATGGCCGCTACGGCGACAATCCAAACCGATTACAGCATTATTACCAGTATCAGGTGGTGATCAAGCCATCACCCGCCGACGCCCAGAAGCTCTACCTTGGTAGCCTGCAACGCTTTGGCCTTGACCCGCTGGAACACGATATTCGCTTCGTCGAGGACGACTGGGAATCGCCGACGTTGGGCGCTTCCGGTCTTGGCTGGGAGGTGTGGCTCGATGGCATGGAGATTACCCAGTTCACCTATTTCCAGATTGCCGGTTCCATTGACCTACACCCGGTGACGGTGGAAATCACCTACGGACTGGAACGTATCGCCATGTATCTACAAGGGGTGGAAAGCGTCTATGACCTGGACTGGAACAGCCATATCCGCTACGGCGACATCTACCACCAAGCCGAGGTCGAATTCTCCACCTTCAACTTCGAAGAGGCCAACGTCGGCAAGCTGACTACCCTGTTCAACTGGTTTGAAGAGGAAGCCCTGCGCCTGGTGGAGATGGGGCTGATTCTGCCCGGCTATGACTATTGCCTGAAATGTTCGCACACCTTCAACCTGCTCGACGCCCGCAAGGCGATTAGTGTCGCCGAACGGACACGGTATATTGGCCGGATCAGGAACATAGCCCGCAAAGTGGCCGAAGCCTATGTGCGGCAGCGCGCCGAAATGGGCCATCCGCTGATGGGCAAATGGGCGGCAGAATAAGTGGAGCGGGCGGTGGTATCAATTGGCGGAAGCGCATGGGAATCGAACCCACCTAACAGGCTATTAACCCGCCACACCGGATTTGAAGTCCGGGAGAGCCACCAGTGCCCTATCCGCTTCCGTTTATCACGTGAGTTTAGTATAGTACTGGCTCTCACTGGCATTGGGAATATCTTTTTCTCCTTTTCACCCACAAACAGCTTTTCGACATGCGTTGCGAACGATTGATCTCCCTGATCAAATCCTGGTACATCAGCGTCAAAGAGGAGGTCATGGCCCCGGCGCGGATGGTCACTTTCATGGAAAAACACATCGCCACCTGCCCGGTATGCCTGGAAGACCCGGATGTGCGCGAGGAAGTGGAAAAAATTACCGACATTGTCTTTCCGGAGGCCAAACAGGCCCGGGCGCTGGCCCTGGAAGCGGCGGCGGTGGACGAGGAGGAGAATTTCGTTGATGACATCGACAAAGAAGTCTTCAGCGGCGACGGCGACATCATTGAGGAAGATATCGTCAGCGACGATGATGAAAACGATCTGGAAAATGGCGAAAAGGATGAGTGAGGGGACCTGACCGCCAATCCAGCGCGCCGCCAACTCTCTTCCTTTACGAGGTTAGTCGCGGGACGCCCCAGGCATCCAGCTTTTCCAGGATGAAGGCATTAATGGCCTGATGCTCTTCGCGACCGGTGCCGCTGATAGTCAAAGGCGGGGCAAAGGCGAAATGGACCGTCCGTTCAGGATTTATCTTGCCCAATTCTTTGATTATCCTGCCATTTTCCATGGCGTCGGTCTTGAGCGCCAACGGCAGCGCCGGCACGCCCGCCGCTTTCGCCAGTTTGACGCCAATGGTGGTCATCTGCTCCGGGTCAAAAACACGCGACCGCGTGGTTTGCGGGAAAATGATCACCGAGACGCCCGACGCCAGCCGCTGCCCGCCTTGCTCCAGTACAGTTTTCAAATCCTGGCGGGGATTGACGCGGCCCACCGCCACCGGATTACACGACCGCATCACATATTTGAACACCGGATAACGCAGAAGACTTTCCTTGATGACATAGGTGATGGGACGGATTGGCTGCATGAAGTAGGGCAGCGTGATCGTCTCCAACATGCTCATATGATCGGCGATGCAGACGCAGGGCGTGGTCAGCCCGCGGAAATGATCAAGGCCCGACACCTGGAAGCGCACTCCGGCGCCCTCCAGGCTCCTGAGCGCGTTGCCGCTACTTTCAACCCATTCCCTACCATGGTAGGCATCACGTTTGGCCTGCCAACTGGCCCACGCCACTATCGGCAAAAAACGGCTGTAAAAATACAATGACGGTAAAGCCCTGCCGAACAATCCCGGTTTGATCTCAGTTTGATAATCAAAGGCTTCCATCTTTTGCCTCCGCCATTAGCCTATGCGGCTGACTAAATACGGCGCTAGTGCCTCCGGAATGGCGATTGAGCCATCGGCCCGCTGATAATTCTCAAAAATTGCTACCATGGTACGGCCCACAGCCAAGCCGGAACCATTCAAGGTATGCACCAGACGGCTCTTTTTTTCACCGGCGGGGCGGTAACGGATGCCGCCGCGCCTGGCCTGGAAGTCGAGGAAATTCGAGCAGGAGGAAATTTCACGGTAGGCCCCCTGCCCCGGCAGCCAGACCTCAATGTCGTAGGTCTTGGCCGAGGAAAAGCCAAGATCACCGCTGCACAAGGCAATGACACGATAATGGATGTTCAGGCGCCGCAAGACCTCCTCGGCATCGGCCAGCAGGCTTTCCAATTCGGCCATTGAGGTTTCCGGCGTCGTGAATTTGACCAACTCCACCTTGTCGAACTGATGCTGACGAATCAGTCCCCTTGTGTCGCGGCCATAGGAGCCAGCCTCGGAACGAAAACAAGGGGTATAAGCAGCGTAACGGATTGGCAGAGATTTCTCGTCCAGGGTCTCGTCGCGGTGCAAATTGGTCACCGGCACTTCGGCGGTCGGGGTCAGATACAAATCCCAACCGTCGATTTTGAAGCTATCTTCGGCGAATTTCGGCAACTGACCGGTGGCGGTCATCGAGGCGGCGTTGACAAGAAAAGGCGGCAACACCTCGCTATATCCGTGTTTTTCCGTGTGCAGGTCAAGCATGAAGTTGATCAAGGCCCGCTCCATTTTGGCGGCCAGGCCCCTCAGCAGCGCGAAACGGGCGCTGGCAACCTTGGTGGCCCGCTCGAAATCAAGCAGCCCGGCGCCTTCGCCAAGTTCCCAGTGTGGTTTCGGCGTA
>JAIRRG010000004.1 GCA_031256095.1 Desulfobulbaceae bacterium | reverse complement strand
TCACCTGCAAGGACATTAACCGGGCGTCATTGGAATCGGCGCTGTGGCGCAATGCCGCCGCTGGCCTCAACAACATTCTGACCTTGTCCGGTGATTTGCCGATGATCGGCAATCCAAAGCGACCGGCGGGCGTCTTTGACCTTGATTCCTCGGCCATGCTGGCGCTGATTTCGGCGATGAACACCGGTCTAGAAACGCCGGGGCGCAAGGGTGTGGAAAAGTTGCCGGCCTGTTCGTTTTTCCCTGGCTGCACCGTCAATCCGTTCAAACGCAACGAAAACGAGTTGGTGCCGCAATACTACAAACTGCTGCGCAAGTTGCGGGCCGGGGCCAAGTGGCTGCTGCCGCAGTTGGGCTATGACATGCGCAAATTCTTTGAAGTGCAGCGTTTCCTGCAAGCCGGCGGCTTCGACACGCCGCTGGTCGGTAACGTCTACGTGCTGAACCGGACGGTGGCCAAGATGTTCAACGAGGGCAAATTGCCGGGTTGCACGGTCAGCGATGAGCTGTACAAACAGATCGAAAAATATGCCGCCGGGGCTGACAAAGGCCGCGCCTTCTTCCGTGAGCTGGCGGCCAAGCAGTTGGCGGTGTTCCGCGGCTTGGGTTTCGCCGCCGCCTACCTAGGTGGGCTGTCCCGCGCTGATAGCTTCTTTGAAATCATTGCCATGGCCGATGCCTTCGCCCCGGATGACTGGAAGTCGTTTTACCAGGAAATTCAGTTTTCCTTCCCCGGTGAGTTTTTTTATTTCGATGAGAGCCAATCCTTGCCCAATCCACAACTGGAGCGTGAAACACCAAGCGCCAATATCACGCTCCTCTACCGCATGTCCCGGCTGGTGCACAGTACCGCCTTCAGGAAGGGGCGCGGCCTGCATCCGCTCTTTTCCCGGCTGGTCAAAGCCTTCGATTGTGACGCGATGTTCTGCCGCATCATCAACGCCATGGCGCATATGGCCGAGAAAAATTGCAAATTTCTGCTGTATGGCTGTTCCGATTGCGGTGACTGCGGCTTGCCCGACACAGCCTACCTCTGTCCGATGAATTCGTGTTCCAAAAACATGCGCAATGGCCCCTGCGGTGGTTCGTTGAACGGGCGTTGCGAGGCGGGCGACAAGAATTGCGTCTGGGCGGTTGCCTATGACCGGCTCAAAAATTTCCGTGAACTGGCGGACTTCCGCGACCGGCCCGTCATCACCTACGATGCCTCACTGAAAGGCACTAGCGCCTGGAAAAATTTTTATCTGGAGCGCGACCATTCCAACAGGGAAAACATGGGACTAGATAAATAGTTTCAGCGTATCTGACATACCGCTCGCCCAAGGCCGGTTCGTGGCCAGGGTGAGCGTACCGGAGGTCGAGTCGATTCCGGTCATATCCGGTGGGTTTTCTGGCTCTGGCAGATGGGGTGATGGCAACCAGTGCACGCCGGCGAACTTAATTCGGGTTAGGCTTGGCGGCGTTGTTCGGAGACTCCGGAGGCGGTGGTGGCGCATCGGCGGCAATCGGATTATGGATACCGGGGAGGATGGGTATTTTCTCTTTGTCGAACTCCTTACCAAACAATTCACGATATGCACTGACGCAGGGGGAATACGAAAAAGTATAGACGGAAGGCCATGCCGCGATGGCTTGGCATTTGAAGTTCTCGGCGTTGCGTTCGTTTTCAGGAAGCCTGCGGTAACGTAATATCATCAGGTTGGTCTGAATCTCCCTTGCTCTATCGTCATAAAAGAATAGTCGTGGCGTACGACAAATTCGTCTGACTTGATCCCAATTTTCATGTCCGGCTGGGCAGACAGCCTTGCCGCCTCGCGCAGGAAAATTTCCGCTTTGGCGGGATCGGAAGAATCGAAGTAATCTTCGCCTTTACGGAGAAGTGGCTCCGTTTGTTTGGGCAGTTTTTTGTAAAAGATAAGTGGAACCTCTGTGGTTAAGCTGCGATGGATTGCAGCGACAGGTTAAAGTAAGCCATATCTGGGGTTTTGCCGTCAAGCGCCGAATGCGGGCGCTTCATGTTGTAAAAGTCAAAGTAACGGCTTAATGCCTGTTTTGCCTCGGAAACAGTGTCGTAAGCGCGGAGATACACCTCCTCGTACTTGACCGTTTTCCACAACCGTTCGACGAAGACATTGTCCCGCCAGCAGCCCTTGCCGTCCATGCTGATGCGGATACTGTTTTGTTGAAGAACGCCAACGAAGGCGGCGCTGGTGAACTGGCTGCCCTGATCGGTGTTCATGATTTCGGCTACGCCGTATTTTAAGATCGCCTCTTCCAGCGCTTCCACGCAGGCATCGACGGTCAGGGTGTTGGACAACCGCCAAGCCATGGTTTTACGGGTCACCCAGTCTTGTACCGCCGTCAGATAGACGAAACCCTTTTTCATGGGGATGTAAATGGTGTCCATCGCCCACACTTGGTTGGGTTGGGTGATCGACAGGCCGCGCAGCAGGTACGGGTAGACGCGATGTTCCTGCCTGCATCGGCTGGTGTTGGTTTTTCGGTAGAAGGCTTCGATGCCCATCATCTTCATGAGGGTGCGGATATGCCGACGGCCCACTTCGATGCCTTCCAGTTTGAGCATCGCCCGCAGCATTCGGCTACCGGCAAACGGATGTTCCAAATGGAGTTTGTCGATGCGCCGCATCAGCGCCATGTTTTCGTCAGAGACCGGCTGGGCGGCGTAGTACGCCGTCGAGCGTGGTAATGACAGTATCCGGCATTGGCGGCTTATGGGGAGTTGGTGGTCGCGGTCGATCATCGTCTTGCGTTCAGCATGCCCGCCTTGGTGAGCGCGCTTTCTAAAAAATCGTTTTCCAGTGTCAATTCTCCGATCTTGGCGTGTAATGCCTTGAGGTCGGGAACGCTCGCTTGTTTCTCGCCGGCGCTGGCAAAGATTTCGGCGGCATGGTCAAATAGTTGGCTCTTCCACTGGGCGAT
>JAIRRG010000190.1 GCA_031256095.1 Desulfobulbaceae bacterium | reverse complement strand
CCCGGCCATTCGCTTGCCGGGCCATCGACTCGCACGATCTGGGCGCCGTTTTCCTGCAAACGATTGGTGATGTTTTCCGGCACGCTGTCATCGACATAGAACCGGCACAGCCAATGCGGATAGATAACCGGCTGATCCTGCGCGTTTAATACCGCCGGTTCGCAGTATTTGCAATTACCGCCAAATAGTGAGAAGGCAATGATGTTACGCGCGCGCGTCTCGGCACTGGGCGGCGGCGGCATCGGGGGGAACTCCAGCAACGGTATCATTTGTTCGTTGCCGAAACGGCGGGCGCGTATATTCAGCGCCTGCAAGCCATGGCGGCGCGTTTCATCCCATTGCCCGAGCTGGGCGTGGGCATGGGCAAGTAAATCGTATACCCCAAAGTGGTCGCAACCGCGCGCCAGTGCATTTTGAGAGTAATGGATCGCATCCTGCCAGCGTCCAAGCCGATTACAGTTGACTGCTGCGTTACCCCACGCCTCCCCGATTCCCGGACGAGTATGCGCAATCCGCAACCAGCTATCCAGCGCCTCTTGGTAACGGCCCTCTTTAACGAGCCGCTCCGCCTGGCTGATGGCGTTGGCGACATCGAAGACCTTCGATTTGTGCTGGGAAACTCGCTTTTTTTTCATTGCCTGTCATCAAAATGGCGGGACGGAGTGATTCGCATTGAGCGGCCTATTTTATCTCCTGAATACAAGTATCAAGCACAATGTTTGCATCGAAAAATACCTGAGTTGGGAAAATGAAGCCAAGTCATTTTCATGGATGGTTATTTGAACCGCTCTGGGCGATGATGCTTCTGCCCCTTTGTCAAGTCCCTCCGAGCTTTCCTTACTTCGTTCTATCCCAAAACCCTTATTACTATATGGCTCACCTGCACGGAGACGGGAGCAGCGTATTTCCTCCTTCCCTAGGCTTCAGCGGCAAAAATCATCGAAATGATACCACTGGCAAGGATGCTCGCGGACGGCCTGTTCGAGAAGGGCCGCGTACTGGCGCGCCGCCTCTTGCATGGCCTGACGCCGCCCGGCCCGGCTTACCGCCTTGACGTAAATCGCTTCAGACAGGCGAAAGTGGTAACGGTTGCTGCCGGTGCGAAAGGTGAAGAAGGCAAAAACCGGCGCGCCGCTGACCAAAGCGAAGGCAAAGGGTGCTTCCGGCAGCCTGGCGCGGCCCGAGAGGAAATCCACTTCAAGAAAACGCTGGCTTTCCTGCCATACAATATCCCCTGTAAGCGACACGACGCCTCCCTCTTGCAGCAGACGCAAGCCGAGGACGGCGCGAAACGGGTCATTTTCGTGGCGGCCCAAAGCTGCTATGGTGATGCCTTGGCGGCGCAGGCCGTCTTTCTGGCTCTTTTCAATGCCCTCCTTCTCTTTTTCGCCCATATAAAGAAGAAGTTTGAGGTCAGGCAAACTCCGGGCCAAAAGCCGGGCCGCCATCTCCCAGTTGCCGACGTGCGACATGACAAGAATTGCGCCCTGGCCAGCGGCGGCGGCCCGCTCAAGGCGCTCCAGGCCCTCGGAGGTAAAGACCGGTTCCAGGCCGAGGGCGGCGCGGCAGCGGTCAGCATGGATGGTGGTGAAATTTTGAAATTGCCGGAAAACGCACCAGAGATGATACCAGGCGGGACGTTGCGGCAATAACAGGCGGTAAAAGCGGCGGCTGGCCCTGGTCCTGGCCGGGCGGCAAAAAAAACAGCAGGCGACGGCGCGGGCAAAGGCGGCGTAAACCAGGGCAATGAGAGAAGCAAGCGGGCGTGGCAGGCGCATACTGTTTATTCCAAGGGCGGACGACGAAGATATCGAGCAAACCACAAAACGGCCAAAGTGAGAAGAAGTTATCTGGAAGGGAGTGTGCCAGCCTCTGTTTTTCCCGATCGCTTCATTGTCACCGCCGCCGGTCGCGGCCCCTATGGCAAAAGAGGGCGCTGCTGATTTACGTTAAAGCGTGGCCAAACGGTTTTCTTTGGCCACGCAATGCATTGCCTAGTCCGCTGATGACCATTTTGCCAGTGACAGCGAAAGAAAAAACTTGTTAGTATGTTGGCAAGAGACTGAATTGATAGCGTTAGGCTGCTCTTTGCCCTAGTTTTAAGCAGTTTCGCCGGGCTTTGCTTGACCCACCATGTTTGGCAAACACTGGCCGCTGCTTCCGCCAATGTGCGCAACGTCGGCCAAAAGGAAAGCAATCATTACCATTTCCCAACATGGCTCCGACACAATGGTGCGACAGGCTTTGCAATGCTGTAGGGTAAAAGGAGGTAACACATGAGAGGCATTCGAAGAAGATGTTTTTCCGTCATTATTATTCTGTTACCCCTTACCGCCTGCTCAAATAATCTTCCACAGGGCTGGAGATTGCCTACAAGCGAAGAATTGCAGGATACTTGGAGATCTGAAAGTGATAGCAGGTATGCGGCAGTAAAAGGAGATTTTAATGGTGATGGGTGCGAATCGCACTTTAGTTCGTTTTAGGGGCTTGCAAAAACACACATTTTATTTTCATTTGAAAGGGTCTGAGTTTCGCTTTAACCATAGACACCAAGATTTGATAAAACCCGTCCTCAGCATGTGCAAAGCTTTCTCTCTCTACCAGCTATGACCCTATTTCTTTAATTTTTTCAACATGATAAGGATTCAAATCACCCATGCGCTATTCACAGGCTTTTATCCCGACCTTAAAAGAAGACCCCGCCGAAGCCGAGGTGGTTAGTCATCGTCTCATGATGCGGGCTGGCTGCATCCGTAAACTGACGGCTGGCGTCTATACCTATCTGCCTTATGGTTTGGCAGCGATCCGCCGCGTCGAGCAAATTGTCCGCGAGGAGATGAACCGGGCCGGGGCCATTGAGCTGATGATGCCGATGGTGCAGCCTGCCGATTTGTGGAAAGAATCCGGGCGTTACATCAAATACGGGCCGGAACTGCTGCGTTTCACTGACCGCCATGACCGCGAATCCTGTCTCGGGCCAACGCACGAGGAAGTCATCACCGACCTGATTCGTAAAGAATTGCATTCCTACCGTGACCTGCCGGTCAATCTCTACCAGATCCAGACCAAATTTCGTGATGAAATTAGGCCGCGTTTTGGCCTGATGCGCGGCCGGGAATTTCTTATGAAGGATGCTTATTCCTTCGACGCCGACGACGCCGGGGCCGAGGCCTCATACTGGAAGATGTATGAAGCCTACAAGCGGATTTTCAACCGCTGCGGCCTGCGCTTCCGCGCCGTCCAGGCTGACTCTGGCGCTATAGGCGGCAATTTTTCCCATGAATTTATGGTCTTAGCCAAAACCGGCGAGGATACCGTCGTCGCTTGCAGCGCCTGCGATTATGCCGCCAACGTCGAAAAAGCGGCCATTGCCGCGCTCGCACCCGTTCAGCCGACGACGGCGACCAGTGAAAAAATTGAGACACCAGGCAAAAAAAAGGTTGCCGATGTCTGCGCTTTTTTAGGCATTAAGGCGTCGGAACTGGTCAAAACCATGGTCTATCTGGCCGACGGCAAGCCGGTGGCGATTTTGGTGCGCGGCGACCGGGAAGTCGAGCCGGTGAAAGTAAAAAACATGATTAAGGCGGTGGATATTGTCGCGGCCTCAGACGACGAGGCCTTTGCCGTCACCAGGATGCCGCCGGGTTATCTCGGCCCGGTCGGCCTGAATATCCCAATTTACGCCGACCAGGAGGTGATGGCCATGGGCGAATGCGTGGTTGGCGCCGGCGAGAAAAATTTCCACCTGCGGCACGTGGCGCCGGGACGGGATTTTCGGGTCGAGGCCGCCCGCGTTGGCGACCTGCGCCGTGTCACGACCAGTGACCGTTGCCCGCTGTGCGGCGGCGCTTTCGAGATGACCGAAGGCATTGAGGTTGGTCATGTTTTCAAACTGGGCACCGGCTATTCTGAAGCGATGGGGGCGACTTTTCAGGATCAAGATGGTCAGGAACGGCCTTTTGTCATGGGCTGTTATGGCATCGGCGTCAGCCGCGTCGTCGCTGCATGTATCGAGCAGAATCATGACGAACATGGTATTATTTTTCCGCTGCCGCTGGCTCCATACCAGGTAATGATTGTCAATCTTGGTATTAATGATGAAAAAATCACCGCCTGCGCCGAAAAATTGTATGCGGAATTGCAGCGGGCTGGCATCGACGTCTTGCTTGACGACCGCGACGAGCGGCCCGGCGCCAAATTCAAAGACGCCGACCTGTTGGGGATGCCGTTCCGGCTGACGGTGGGCAAGACATTTTTGACCAAGGGCCTGGTCGAGTTGCGGGAAAGACACTCTAGCGCCAGCGAAGAAGTGGCGCCGGAAAACGTTGCCGCGCTGTTGCGCGGGCGCATTGACGCCGCCATGCCCGAACATTAACTTTCCCGGTGGCACGGGGCATTGCCCCGCAAGCCGTTTTCGTTGTTAATGGATAGGATATGCCATATTTTGCCCAGGACAACCCGGAACGTTTGAAGGTGATCGCCGGCGAATACCTCCATGCCGCCGACCTGGCCCGCATTGACAAGGCTTGGGAGGTGGTATGCAAGGCGCATCAGGGGCAGAAGCATTTTTCCGGCGAGCCTTATGTCGTCCATGCCCTTGATGTCGCCTGTACGCTGGCCGCTATGCGTTTTGACATCAATTCGGTTTTGGCTGGGCTGCTCCATGGCGTCATCAAACATGGCGATATGAAAATTGAGCGCCTGCGCGATCTGTTTGATGACACACTGGCCGGGATCGTTGCTGGCGCGACGAAGATAGACAACCTCCCCTACAACTCGAAGCTGGTAAGTCAGGCGGAAAATGTCCGCAAGATGCTGGTCGCCATCGCCTCGGATGTCCGCGTCCTCTTGGTGCGTTTGGTCGATCGTCTGCAGGACATGCCGCTTTTGGAAACGCTTAACCGTGAGCGGCAGGCGGAAATCGCCCAGGAAACCATGGAGCTGTACGCGCCCCTGGCCAGCCGTCTGGGTATCGACTGGATGAAGCGGGAGTTGGAGGATTTTGCCTTCCACTATCTCTATCCTGACGAATATGAAGACATCAGCTCAAAGATGGACGCCAGCCTGTCCGAGCGTCAGGATTATGTCGACCGGACCATTACGGTCATTCGCGAGATGCTGGCGGCGGCGAATGTGGCGCCGCTGCGCATCACTGGCCGTCCCAAGCATCTGTATTCGATCTACAAAAAGCTTGTGGCCCAGAAAATTCCCATCGACAAGGTGTATGACAAGGTGGCTTTCCGGGTGATCGTTGACACGGTGCGTGAATGCTACGAGGCTTTGGGCATCATCCACGCCAACTGGAAGCCATTGCAGCATCGGATCAAAGATTTCATCTCAATGCCAAAAGCAAATAACTATCAATCGATGCACACGACGGTGATTGGACCGGGCGGCCATTTCATCGAAATTCAAATCCGCACCGAAGAGATGGACCGCGTGGCCCAGGAAGGTGTTGCCGCCCATTGGGCGTATAAAGAGGGACAGAAAGCCCACGAAGACGACGCCCGCCTGTTCAAAGAGCTGAAAAAGCTCGTCGCCACCCTGCAAGAGGTGGAAGACCCGAAGGAATTCCTCGATACTGTCCGCAGCGAGCTGTTTTACTCGGAAGCGGTCTACGCCATCACGCCGGGTGGCGCCGTCAAGGAACTGCCTTTGGGCAGTTGCCCGATCGACTTTGCCTACGCCGTCCATACCGAGGTTGGTCACCACTGTTTCGGCGCCAAGGTCAACGGCAAGCTGGTGCCACTGAAATACCAACTGCAAAGCGGCGATGTCGTGGAAATCCTCACCTCGTCCAGCCGGATGCCGCACCGCGACTGGCTCGATCTGGTCAAAACCGGACGCGCCCGCACCTGTATCCGCGCCTGGCTGCGCCGTGAGGAAAAGGAAAAATCACTCAGTCTCGGTCGGGAAATCTGCGACCGCGAACTGAAAAAGCACAATACTACCCTGAAAAAACTGATTCGCACCGGCCATATCCGTCATCTGCTGAAAGAACTGCGCTGTGTCAGCCTCGACGACATGCTGACCAAGGTTGGCTCTGGGGTGATCAACCTCCAGCTGCTCGAACGCATCCTGCAACCGCCGAAACCCGATACCGATGAGAGCGCGCCGCCGCCGCCGGTGCCGTCATCCACTGACATGCGCGACAAGCCGGGGATTAGCATTACCGGCGTTGATGGCGTTTTGGTCAAGGTCAGCCAATGTTGCAGCCCGGTGCCTGGCGACGACATCATCGGTTTCATCACCCAGGGCAAGGGAGTTTCCATCCACAAGGCCGGCTGCCCGAACCTTCAGGCTTCTGACCCGAGACGCTGGATTGATGTCAGTTGGTCGTTGGGCGGTGACACCTACTACCGTGTCGGTTTGCAGCTCCTCATCGCCAACCGCCACGGCGTGGTGGCCGATGTTGCCTCGGTGATCGGCAACGATCATGGTAATATCCTCGAGATCAGCCCGCAGCCGACCGTGCTTGACGACGCTTTGGGCTACAAGGTGTTTGTCGAAGTGAAAGACCGCGACCAGTTACAGCGAATCATCGGCCACCTGCGGCAGCATTCCTCCGTGCTGTCGGCGCGGCGGATTTAGAGCAGAGACGATGGATTGCCCTTGCTGCGGCAATTCCCAGGCCGGGAACGACGGACGTTGCCCGTACTGCGGCGAGACCTTGGCCGAGACTTTCGCCGATCTGCCTGCGCCCATGGCATTTTGCTACCGGCAAGTCAGTATCAAAGAGGGGATGCCATCAGTTGATGAGGCTTTGCGGCTATTAACTGCCAGCATCGGCGCGGCACAGACGCGAGGTGTGCGAGTACTGTCTGTGGTGCATGGTTACGGTTCTTCCGGCAAGGGCGGTATCATCCGTGACGAGTGCCGGAAATATCTGGATATTTTGCGGGGAAAAGGAGAAATCGCCGATTTCATCCATGGGGAAAATTTGGGGAAACGCCGTCCCCAAGGCAAAAATCTGTTGAAGCGTTTCCCGCAACTGGATAACTATCGGGATTGCCAGGTGAGCAATCCCGGCGTTACCATGGTAGTGTTGTGAGAGGCGGATCATTCCCCGCTGCTCGGGGAAAGTCGTTTTCATCAATAAGGAGAAAAGCATGAAAAAAACAATCGCGGCTTTGGCGTTAACTTTACTGTTGCCGGTGGCGCTCTATGCCCAGGATACCAAACAGGCTCCGAAGCTCACGACTTTTCAGGAAAAACTCAGTTATGCCACCGGGCTTGATGTCGGCGGTTATTTCAAGGAGATGGGCGAGGAAATCCAACTTGAAAATCTGACCAGGGGCATCACCGACGCTTACACCGGCAAACAACCAGCGATGACCAAGGAGGAAGTGGGTCAGGTTTTGCAGGAATTCTCCGAAAAGATGCAGGCGAAACAGGCGGCACAACTGAGCGCCCTGCAAGAGAAGAACGCCGCTGCCGGCAAGGCCTATCTTGACGGCAATAGAAAGAAAAAAGGTGTGGTCGAGACGAAAAGCGGTTTGCAGTATGAGGTTCTGCTCAAGGGTGATGGCCCGAAGCCTGGGCCGGATGATGTTGTTAAATTCAACTACACCGGTTCGTTCATCAACGGCAAGGAATTTGACAGCTCAGCGAAACGCGGGGCGCCACCAACCATGCCAGTCTCCCAGCTTATCCCCGGCTGGACGGAGGCCCTGCAATTGATGCCCGTTGGCTCGAAATACCGGCTGGTTGTCCCCGCCGATCTCGCCTATGGCGAAAGCGGCCTGCCGCCGGTCATCGAACCGAATTCGGTTCTGCTCTTCGATGTCGAGCTGCTGGGTATCGAGCCGCCGAAAAAGGCGGACGCGCCCACCACCCCGGCGAAATAATCGGTATTGGCATCAGAAAGAAGTGTCACGGGGCGTACCATGGTCGGGCGCCCCGTGCTTGTTCAGGCCATTCCTTCCTCTCTGTTGACCAGCGTCTTCTGGGCCGCCAGTTCAACTTTCTCCAGTAGTTCCATGACATCTATCGGTTTCAGGCAGTAATCGAAGGCGCCGCGCTGCATACCATCCATACCCGATTTAACCGAGGCGTGGCCGGTGAGGATAATGACCTCGGCCAGCGGCCAGCGTCCCTTGATTTTGCCGAGGCATTGGATGCCGTCCATTCCTGGCATGGCCACATCCAAGATCACCACGTCGGCAGGCTGGGCTTCCATGCTGGCCAGGGCGTCCGAGCAGCAGGCAGCCAAATTCGGGTTGACGCCGAAGCGGCTCATGCGTTTATGAATGATTTCCCGAAAGTCATCCTCGTCATCAACCACAAGAAGACGGATGTTCAGGATAGCCTCCGGTTTGAAATGTCGTTCACTGGTCATTGCCGATCATTGCCTCGATTTCTGTCTGAAACTTGTTGCGGTAGCGCTGAAAGTGCTGGGGATTGTCGATAACCATGTCGATCTGCCGGGTGTGGATGCACAGATAACCCAGCACCCGCAGACGGTCGGCGATAAATTTCTGTTCGCGCTTTTCAACGCGGGCGGCCAAGGCATCGCCGGTCTTTTCAACCCGGAACTGAAAATACTCCAACACCTGACTGATCAGCTCGATTCTGCCGACGCGGTTTGTTTCATCGGCGGCGCCGCCCCGGAAACGGAAGGTGACGTAACGCTCGGTGCGCAGGCTGCTGATAAAGGCTTCAACCATAGCATAGTGGTAGCCGAGACGCACGCTGAGGTTGCAGTAGTTACGGGAAATGAGGAAGTAATTTTTCTTCGTCAGCCCTGAACTGATCGCCGGGTCGAGCGTTGGGTTCATCGCCGACTGGAAAATGATATTGCCCATGCCGCGGACGCCGCCGGCCGGTGGGCCCTCCCAGGGATAGGCATGCATCCCTTCCCAGATGGCTTGCATCGGCTGCGAGGTGATCTGGCTGATGCGGATGAAATTGCTCTTGGTGTCGAAATCGTCGCTAAAACCATCGGCGAGGTTGATGACGTGCCAGTCGAGTGGTTTGGCGTCTTCCGTGATCATTTGTTTTGATGCCCCGTCAGCGAATTGATAGCGCTGGCCGAAGGAGAACATCTCGGTCACCGACTTTTCGTGGCAGAAGCGGGTAATGTCGTGCATGGTCTTGCAGTAGGCGCCGCGAAAATACGGTGAGGCGGGGTCGGTGAGATTTAAGGGCGTGATCAGCTTCAGCACTTCGGTCATGGTTTTCTCGACCGGGCTGCCGCTCATCAGGTTGGGCTGCTTGCGGACTTCCTGCAGCAACTCTTCCACCCGGCCACGATAAATCGCCCGGTTACTGGCATCGACCGTGATATCATCGCCGTCGTCAAGGGTGTGGGTGGCCTGCTCCAGGGCGAACAGCGACGGCAGGGCGAATTCGCGCGAGATGGTGGCCAGATGCCCGGCCTCGCTGCCGCTTTCCGCGACCAAGGCCGCGGCTTGCTGGATCAGCGGCGCCCATTCCGGCAGCGGATGCTCGACCAGCAAAACTTCTCCTTTCTGAAAAGCCATCATGTCGGCATGATTGCGCACCACTCGCACTGGGCCACAACCGGCGCCGCCGCAGCCGGTGACGCCGCCGCGCATCAGTAGGCGCCCATCGTCGATTACCGTTTCCTCTTCTTCTTGGCGGTCTCTGAACAAGAGGGCGGAAATAGGCCGGCTTTGCAAAATATAGAGGCAATTGGCCGCATCGAGGCACCATTCGATGTCTTGCGGCGCGCCGAAATGCTCTTCCAGACGCATAGCCACCATCGCCAGCTCAAGGGCTTTCGCTTCTGAAAAACCCTCGCCGCCGTCTTCAGCCCGCTTCATTGCCACCAGGTGGAAGGGGGCAGCGCGGTTCATGACCGCGTGGCCGGCGTTTTTCGTGCCATCGACAATACCCTCGGCGCTGCCCTGGGAAAAGAAGATATCCATCTCCTGGTCGTTGCCGCTGAGCGCCCGCGAGTAGCAGACGCCGCTGACCATCGCTTCGATCATGATCATGCAGCCGACGCACATGGTGCTGTCTTCGTGCATGTAGCCTTTGTTCAGACGATAGCTGATGGCCGCCGCCGAATATTTTGAGGCCAAAACTTCCTTGTAGGCCTTGATCAGGCCATCACGCTTGACGTTCAAAACGCTGTCGTATAGCCCGGCGAACGACGCCTGCTCCAGATCTTCACCTAAAGCGCTCGACCGTACCGCCAAAAGAATGTCGCGGCCGGCAAGCTCCGTCAAGCGGTCATAATTGGCGTAAATCTGTTGCTCCAGGGAAGGCGGTAGTGGGCTGTCGATAATGAGTTTGCCTATGGCTTCGCTTTTCTTGCTGATGTCTTCGATGTCATTGATGTCGATCAGATGGTGAAAGCGGTTGATGGCGTTGTACAAATCATTATTGAGGTAAAAGGCGCGGCTGGCGCTGGCCGTAATCACGAAACCAGGCGGGATGGTGACGCCAGGCAGGGTGGCCACCTCGCCGATATTGGCCATCTTTTCGCCGCACTGGGCGGCGATGCCTCGATTGACCTGGTTGATTGGCAACAGCCATTCACCTGCATCGTTACCGCTGATTTTTTTCTCAATGATGTCAATGATCTGCTCTTCAATGCGGTGAAAGGCCGGTTCGAGGTTGACGTAACGGCCATCCGACATCAGAAGCAAATTGCGGATCATCTTGTAGAGATTGACGATAATCACCGTGCATTTCGAGCGAATGAACGATATCGAGTAGGTTTTTTCTTCGGCCACGGCCACTTCCATTTCGGCCATCGCTTCCAGGGCGGCGCTGTTGGCGGTGAGCAGTTCCCGGAAGGCGCGGTAACGGGTCTTGAACATCTCCTGCAAAGCTTCTGAGCTGAGGCGTGGCCGCGTGTCGATGCCCAAAGCGTCTTTGATGCTGTTCCAGAGGCGTTTCATGGTGGCCCTTTTCCTCCTTTGAACGCGCGACAGCGCCGCCGCCCGAGGGACGACGGCGCTGGTTTTTCCTCGTGATTGAACCGTTATGATTCTAGCCGAAAATCAGTGGCCGATGACAACGCCGAATCCCTCGAAAAGATACAGGATACCGAAACCGTACCACATTGTGTAGACGACGTAGAAAATCAGGGCGAAGGCCAAAAATATCATCTCTTCTTTCACCGGTGTGACCTTGACGCCATAGTAGTTATAAGCCGGTTCGATCGCCTTGGTCATGAAGTTTTGCAAGGTCTTGGCCGCCTCGAATTTCTCGGCTTTGGTCAGCGATTTACCTAGGCCATCCATCACCTGATGCCAGGTGTACAGCGCCTGTTTCGGTTCGAGACCGTACTTGCCTTGCAGAACATCACCCTTGTTGTTGTACATGGCGACGCTGTCCTGGATAACCGTTTTTGCCAAGACGCCGAGATCGCCAGCCATCGTTACCTTGTCGCCTTCAGCCGTTGCCTGCAAACCGGCGACGGTCAACAATTTGGCCGCGGTTTGGGCGGCGTCTTCCGGACTGTATTTGGCTTTTTTGTCGCCTTTCATTTTAATGGCGCTCTTGAAAGCCGGGTCGCTGAGGCCCTCAGCCGTTTTCATCAATTTTGCCTGGGCTTCCTCGCTGAACGACGATCCTTTGGATACTTCGTTAAAGAAATTGTCGAAGTAGTCAAGCCCATTGATTTTACCGCCCTTGGAGCCGGGATACCAGGGCATGAACAGGGCCACCAGGACAATGAAGAACGGAATCAGAAGCAGAAAGGCTCTGACTTTATATTGAGTTTTGGTAACCATATCAGTGCGCCTCCTCGGTTTTCAGAACGTTGAGATTGGCAAAGAAGCTGTAGAAGACCCAGACCGCGAAGGTGATGATAATCGCGAAAAAGCCCCAGACGCCGATGATGTCGAGAACCTTCGCGGTAGTCGGCGACAGCGTGGGGATCCAGCCCATCTGCGCCAGTTTGGCCGGCAGGGCGCAGAGACGGTTGAGAAAACCGGCGCTGACGGTCAGGGCGTAAAAGGCGCGGATGGTTGAGCCGGGCACGACCTTGGTGACGATTGAGCCGACCTGGATGCCAATTAAAGAGCCAAGCAGCATACCCATGGCTAGGGTGTAGAAAATGAAGCCGTAAATTGCGTACTGGGTGATTGAACCGTACCCAGCGGTGAAGACGATCTGGAAGATGTCGGTGCCGACGGTGGTCATTGAGGAAACGCCCAGGCCGTAAACGAACATCGGGAAGGTGAGGAAGCCGCCGCCGACACCCATGATCGAAGCCGCGAAACCAACGATGAAGCCGGAGATGACCAGGAACCAAGCCGAAATGTGCCGCCCGCCGGGGGTAATGCCTTCGTCAAAGGTCAGCATCGGTGGCAGATTGACCCTCTGCAACGTCTGGCCCATCGGAGCGATATCTTCCGTGCCTGCCGCCGCGCCGCCGCTGGCCGCCGCTTTCTTCCTGGCCTTCAGCACGTCGGTGACGGCGTAGAGCGACAGAAAGGCAAGCAAGAGAACGTAAACCAGGGTGATGAACATATCGCTCAGTACCGGGTTGTGATCATAGAGCAGCCGGTTGAGCCAGCCACCCGTCGTCGAACCGCCAATGGCGCCGATAAGGAAGGTGATAGCCAGAGAAAGCGAGATGTTGCCGAGTTTGCGGTGCAGGACGCTGCCCATGATCGCCTTGGCGAAGATGTGGAAGAGGTCGGTGCCGACCGCGAGGATGCCTTTGACGCCGACACTCATCAAGGCTGGGGCGATGATGAAGCCGCCACCAGCGCCGATGCAGCCGGTGATCAGGCCGGCACAGATGCCGACCAGGATTGAAGCGCCGAAGATGGCATCCGTGTAGTGCGACGGGCCGTAGGCCGATTTACTGCCAATGAAATCCGGCATATGGCTCGACACCGCGTCGGCGAAGCAGATGCCGCCTAAAAACACCGGCAAGAGCAGCAGTCCGAGAACGAGCAGGCGTTTTTTGCTGCCAAGGATGTTGTTGGACATCTGGATTTCCCATCGCGCCTGGGCTTGCGCCCCGACGACCATGAGCTTGTTCAACTCTTTGAAAAATTTCATACCATTCGCTCCTTTGTAAAAAGTGTTAAAAAAACCCGGCCATATCTTTCATGACCCGCACCATTCCAATCTTGCCCTCTTGGATGCGCTTGTACTCGTAAGCGGCGTCGAGTTTGGCCAAGAGCGGCTCAGAGCCAATCGGCTTCATCAGGTAGTTAAAGGCCCCGAATTTGATACTATCGATGGCCGACTCCGCCGAAGCGTGACCGGTGAGCATAACTACTTCAGTCATCGGCGCCAGCTTCTTTATTTTCTGAAGGGGGTGGCAATACCATTCATCTTCGGCATCCTTACATCCAGGAGTACCACATCAAAATCGCTGTTTTTCACCTTGTCAAGGGCGGTGAAGCCGTTGGCGGCCTCCTCGCATTCGATACCCCGCATGGTGAGTTGTTTGACGGTGATTGCACGGAAGTTCGCTTCATCATCAACGATAAGAATCCGGTAATGTCCCATCGGCCTTACCTTCGTTCAAACTGATTGTGGTTGCGGTTTCAGCGGCAGAGTAATGGTGAAAACCGTGCCGCCGCCTTGCCGCCCGGCCACGCCTATTTCCCCACCCAGGGTTTTGATGATGTTCTGGCTAATCGACAAGCCCAGGCCGGTGCCTTGCCCCTGTTCTTTGGTGGTGAAGAAGGGGTCCCAAATCTGTTTCATTACCTCAGGATCAATGCCGGGACCGTTGTCCTCGACCCGGATGGCGATGGCGTCACCCTGCTGTTCGGTGACAACTTCCACCTGGCCGTCGTGGCCAATGGCGTCGAGGGCGTTATCGACGAGATTGAGAATGACCTGCTGCAAACGATTGCCTTCGGTCATGATCACAGGCAAATTCTCAGCCAGGCGCAGGCTAACGGTGATGTTGTTGGTTTTTGCCTCCTTGTCAAGAAACGAGACGGTCTCTTGCACCAGGTCATTGACTCGAACTTCCGCTTGCTCGCTGCTAATTTTCCGGGAAAACCCCAACAGGCGCTTGGTGATGGCGGCGGCGCGCTCGACATGGTAGCGGATCTTTTTCACCGTGCCCCGGTATTCATCCATGTTCTTGACCGCCTCATCTGCCTTCTCCTCGCCCAGCAGTTCTTCCAGCCATCCAGCCTGAGCCAGGATCATCTGGAGAGGGTTGTTGATTTCGTGGGCAACGCTGGCGGCCAGCCGTCCGATGTTGGCCATTTTTTCGATATGGGCCATCTGCTGGTCAATGGCTGCCGATTCCCGGTCAGCCTTGGCGATATGGGCAACGATGAAACGGCTAAGGAAAACGCCCACCGCGACAAAAACAACTGCAGTCAGGAGAACCACCCACAACGTCCGCGTCAGGTGCTCTTCGTAAGCGCCCATGACATCGGCCAGCTCTATCTTGTTCATCAGCAACCAACTGTCGTTGATCCAGATGGTAGCGTAAAGTTTGCCATCCATCTGGGTTAGTTCCGGGCCGGAGTGGCGACTGACCAGGCCCTTTTCCACCGCCGACAGCGTTTTTTGATACTGGGTCTCCGAGGTTTGGATATCGCCTTGGGCATTGACGATGAAGACACTGCCGTGGCTGCCGATCTGGGCGCTGTGCAACAGGGAATTGAATACCTGGTAGTTGACGGTGGTGCGTAGCACCAAGCTTTTTAAGGGATCGGTGGCGGCGATGACGAAATGTGGGGTGTTACGGTAGCCGCTGAAGACGTCACTGACATAAGCCCCGCGCGCCAAGGCTTGCGAGAACCAAGTCTGGTCGCTCCAGGTTTTGTCGGCGACCAAGGCGCGATAGGCGCCGACATAGGCCAGTTGCTTGCCGCTGGGGTCGAGGGCCTGTAAATCGACCACGTCATCCGAGGTGCTGATGGCCAGGAACAGGCGGTTCAGGTTGTCCTGGTCATGAAAGAATTCTGGCGGATAGAGTTTCAAAAGCGTATTGAGCAGATTGATCTGGTGATCAAGGAAATTTTTGATCACGTCTTGCCGGTGCTGCACCACTTGCGCCGCCGTCAGTTCCAGATTTTTGATGGCGAGCTGCCGGGCGTTATAGACCGAAGCGGCAGCGATGATGATAATCGGGATGATGCCGCAGAGAAAAAAGCCGGCACCAAGAATTCTGCTGAGAGTTTTGTAGTATGACTGCTTATCGGCCATGGTGTTTCCACGTGTCAGTTGGTAATCCCATCCAGATCGCCGACCGAGTCCGGCGAAAATATCCGCACCGGTATGGGGCGGTTGAGCATGGCGTTGAAGCGGGCGATATCCGCACTTTTTTCATTCGCCGGAGGGAACAGAAAAATGTAGTCCGGGTCAAAGGTGATGATCTTGAGGTCGGCGTTTTCGTCATCCTCAATGAAATTAAAGACTGAGGGCGAGCTGCGTTGCAAGTGGTACAAGGCCCAGGCGATTTCCATGCCCGGCGGCATCTCGCTTTTTCTCATAATGAAGAGAATCTTCCTTGCCTGGCCGGGTAGAAGCCGCTCCGGCAGGCGAATATTGTGTTCAATCAGGTGGCGGATCAGGTCTTGCGCCCGTACCAGCCTCTGGCCGCCAGTTTCAATCAGTGGCAACGGCCCGATTTCCACCCATTTCCGGAATCTCTCTTCCGAGACGCTGCACAGGGCGGCGGCCTGCTCCAGGCTGAGGTATTCCAGCTCGGCTGGTTCAACAATGGCGCTCAGACGCTCGGGCATGGGAGAACTTGACTGTTTGGGTTGACGGGATTGTTTTTACCATCTATTTATAAAGCAAAAGCTGCGCCAGAGAAGGATTTTTTCTTTTTACTGAATAATATCAGATTGTTATAATTCGAAAACACTGCCATTGGCTGTGGCGCTTATCTGCCGGCGTGTGTATATTCGGTGACATCTATTGGAGCGTCGCATTTTAATTCTTTGTGAAAACGACGTTTTTTATTATCTGTGTGGATTGGGTGACACGATCAGGCGGCGGGCTGACGCTGTTTCGTTTTGGTGACGGGGAAGGAAGCATGTCTGACAGGACCATAAAAATACTGGAAAAGCAGCGTGAAGACCTGCTGGTGCGGGTGCTGAAGAAGCATGAGGAGATGGAGTCGTCGCGCTTTTTCACCGAGCGCATTCTCGCTGGCCTGTCCGAGTTTTTTATCCTGCTCGACCGTGATTTTCGTATCATCCAGGTTAACCGCGAGTTTCTCCACCGCACTGGCTATCCGCCACCTCAGGAACAGGCTTTGGAGCTGGACGCGCTGTTCACCCATACCACCGGTGGCAAAATCCGCGCCATGCTGCAAGGTAGCGGCCATGGTGAGATGGAGGCCGGGCTGCGTACCGCCAGTGGTGAGCTTTTGCCGGTCAAGATCCGCGTCGCTAGCCATAGCACTCCGGACGGGCGTTTGCTGCACATGCTGATTCTCACCGATTGCAGCGAGTTTTACGAGATGATGGCCCAGCTTTACGACGGCCAGCGCCAGATCATCCATTCCAATCGTCTGGCCAGCCTGGGCGAAATGGCCGCTGGCGTTGGCCACGAACTGACCCAGCCGTTGAATGCCATTTTATTGTTTGCCAGAAACGCCTTAAAGGCCCTCGACGCCCCTGGCGATCACCGCGACATGATCAGAGAAAACCTGCATATCATCATCGACCGCGTCAACAAGGCATCGTCGATCATCGGCGCCATGCGCAGCTTTGGCCGCAAGGTCGAATCTGATCTGGCACCCGTGGAGTTGAACGCCTTGATCAGAAAGGTTCTCGCCTTTCTCGATTCGCAGTTACGGTTAGGGGAAATCGAGCTTGAACTGGTTTTGAGCGAAGAACCCTGCCTGGTCTTGGGCGTCGATGTCCGGCTGGAGCAGGTGTTTTTGAACCTGGCCCAGAACGCCATTTTGGCCATGGGGCGGGTCGCGGCGCCAAAGCTGTCCATCGCCACCCAGTTCGCCGAGAGTCTGAATATGGAAACCCTGCGCCTTGAATCGAAGGTGTTGGTGACGGTGACTGACAACGGCTGCGGTATTGCTCCTGAGCACCTGAAAAAAATCTTCGACCCCTTTTTTACCACGCGCGAGGCCGGGCTGGGCACCGGCTTGGGCCTGTCGATCGTTGATAAAATTGTTCGCGGCTTCGGCGGCCACATCGAGGTGGAGAGTGTCGCTAGTAAAGGGGCGTGTTTTTCCGTCTATTTGCCCCACTATCAGAACAAGGATGACCATGAATGAAAAATACCCCAACGAAGGTTCAGGCGATGGCCTGGTCAATGCGCCACCTCTGATCATGGTGGTCGACGATGACCTCTATCTGCTGTCAGCCTTGCGCCAAACCCTGACTCTGGGTGGTTATGGCGCGCGCACTTTTGCCAGCCCGCGCGAAGCCTTGGCCAGTTTGGAAAATTGTTGCTACGCCGCGGCCCTGGCCGATATCAGGATGCCGGAAATGAGCGGCATGGCCCTCCTCGAAGCGGCGCTGGCGAAGGACCCGGACTTGCCAGTGATCCTGATCACCGGTCATGGTGACGTGGCCATGGCCGTTGAGGCGATAAAAAAGGGAGCCTATCATTTTTTGCAGAAGCCGGTCGATGACGACATTATCTTCGCCACCTTGGAACGGGCCATCGAGCGGCGGCGGTTGGTGGTCGAGAACCGCCGCCTGGAACGCCAGGTACTGGTCAGCCGCCAGGACCGCGTCCGCTTCTGTGGCTTAACCGGCGGCCATCCGCTCATGCTTGAACTCTACGCGCAGATTGAGGCCATTGCCCCGGAGAAAGATCCGGTGTTGATCATCGGTGAAACCGGCGTTGGCAAAGAATTGGTGGCGCAGGCACTACACCACTTGGGTTGCGGCGAAGGCACGCTCTATGTGGCGGTCAACATGGGAGCGATGCCCTCGGAGATGATCGAGTCGGAACTGTTTGGCCACGAAAAAGGGGCGTTTACCGGGGCCTCGGCGAAAAAGATCGGTAAATTCGAATACGCCGGTGCCGGTACCCTGTTCCTCGATGAAATCTGCTCGATGCCGCTGCATGTGCAGGCTAAGTTGTTGCGGGTTCTCGAAGAACGGGCTTTCACACGCCTGGGCGGTAACACCATGATCCCTCTCAAATCGCGGGTTATCGCCGCCACTAATCGCGATCTGGTCGCTGAAATAAAAAAACGAAATTTCCGCGAGGATTTGTATTTCCGCCTTAACGTCTTGCCGGTGACCGTGCCACCGCTACGTCATCACCGCCAGGACATTCCCCTCCTCGTCGGGCATTTTTGGGAAGAATACTGCGCCGATGGCAGCCATGTCTGCCGCGATCTGCCTGTCGGTTGGGCGCGGTCGTTGATGGCGCGCGACTGGCCGGGCAATGTCCGTGAGCTGCGCAATTATGTCCGCCGTACCTGCGTGCTGGGGTCGAAGGAAGGGCTGACCGCCGAGGACGGAGAGGCCCAAACCCTACCAACGTCCAACCTGTCCGCAACCTTGGCGGCAACAGCCGCCAAAGAGCCGTCAAATCTGCGGTGGAAGGATTTTATGGCGCGGCAGGAACGCAGCTATCTTGAGGAAATACTGAAAGAAAATGGCGGCCAAGTCAACATCGCCTGTCGGCGGATGGCCATTTCCCGTAAAAGCCTGTACGACAAAATCAATAAATACCAAATCAACCTCGGCGCTTTTCGCGGCAAGGGCAAAGAGGGTGGGGAGTTGCCCGGGGACGGCGCCGGGAGTAAAAAGGGAAAAAAGCGCGGTTCGTGACGGATTCGGCTTCAAATCGAAAACCAGGAGGAAAAGATCATGCGCGTTCTCATGCTCAACGGTAGTCCCCACAAAAACGGCTGTACCTTCACCGCCTTAACAGAAGTGGCGGGACAATTGGCCAAAGAAGGCATTGACACGGAAATTGTCCATGTCGCCAAAAAGGCGATTCGCGGTTGTATCGCCTGCGACAAATGTCAGGACACCGGTCACTGTGTCTTCGACGATGATGGCGTCAACGAATGCATCGACAAACTGAAGGCCGCCGACGGCCTAGTTGTTGGTTCGCCGGTTTATTACGCCGGGCCGAATGGCATCCTCTGTTCTTTCCTCGACCGCATGTATTTCGGCAAGTCGGCGCCTTATGCCTACAAACCGGCGGCAGCGGTGGTCAGTTGCCGCCGCGGCGGCGCCAGTGCCGCTTTCGATCGCTTGAACAAATACTTCACCATCGCCAACATGCCGGTCGTCGCCTCGCAGTACTGGAATGCGGTCCATGGCAACACCCCCGACGAAGTGCGGCAAGACCTGGAAGGTTTGCAGATTATGCGCACCCTGGGGCTGAACATGGCCTGGCTTGTCAAATGTATTGACCTGGGGAAAAAGACCTACCCCTATCCGCAACAGGAAGAGCGGCAGAGGACCAATTTCGTCCGCTAAATAACTGGTAATTTTCGCCTTGCCTGGCGCTTCATTATGATGGGGTACCGGATGGATGAGGGATGGGAAAGGTGCTCTAGCCGCATTTATCCGGCAGCACGGTATCTATCGGACTGGCCGGAAACGACTAAGTGCTTATCCGCAAATAGCAGGGTAGGAAGGCTTTCGCTACGCTCTACCCATCCTGCTGCCCTCGACCATCCTGCGACTTTTTGATCGTTTTTGCTTCACGACCGCGCAAAAACGGGCTTGAATCAACGCTCTAATACTGAACCTCCAGCGCCTTGCACAAAAACTTCATCAGCGGCGCCGCTTCGGTAAAACGCTGCGTCGTCAGCTTGATGAAGTCCGGCGAAATAACCTCTGTTTTCGACAACGATGCCAGGGCGATGAAATCCTTGCGTTTGAGATCGTCGACCGCCACATGATCGGCGGCAAAGCCGCGCGGCGGACGGCTTAACGTATCGCCGTCCAGCTGCCAGTAGACGTTGAATTTTTTGTCGTCGCGCGCCTTGAACCATTGTCCGGGATTCTTGGCAATGGTGTTGCGAATCTTCCAGAGCGCATCCGCCTCTGGATGCCAGCATCCGGCCGCAAAAAAGCAGCCGTCGCCCGCAATATGCACATACAAACCGGGCGCATGCACATCTTTGCCGAGTTGGTGCCGGAACTGGATACCGATGTTGGTTTTATACGGCGTTTTATCGTTAGAAAAACGTGTATCACGATACACCCGCATCAATGAGCCGCCCATTTTGCGCGCGTCAGCGCGGAAATGCGGGGCAAACTTCTTTAATGGCTGCGCCATCGCTTCGATGAAATCAAGTGCCGGTTCGCGCACCAGCGTTTCATAATCGGATTTGTTCTCCTCGAACCAGGCGCGGTTGTTGTTGAGCTCCAGCTTGCTGAGAAACTTGAAAGTGTCACGGGTAAACATCATGTCACTCCTCCGTAAGAAACAGGCATTTGACAATGAAATGAATTGTCCGAATTATCCTACACCTGCATTAGCCATATAGCTAACAAGAGTATAAACTTTGTTATTCAGGCTCGAAAAGGATAGATTGGCGGGTCGCCAAACAAATGTTGTATAGATCAAGTATTCACCTGACATAAATTACTACATGTGGGAGAGCTGCCCCAATTTGATTTAACCACTATTGGCAAGCGCAGCCGCGCAGCGGCCAAGTTGTCGGTTTTACGGGAAAGTTTGTCAGCGCACGAGTAAACCAGCGGCGGCGCAGGCGGCCTTGACCTCGCTGATTGCCACCTCATTGCGGTGGAAAATCCCGGCGGCCAAGGCAGCGTCGGCGCCGGTCTCACGGAACACTTCCGGGAAATGGCTGGCCTTACCGGCGCCGCTCGAGGCGATCACCGGAATCGACACCGCGGCCTTGACCTGGGCGATCAGTTCCAGGTCGAAGCCCTGATTGCCGCCGTCGCGGTCGATGCAGTTGAGGAGGATTTCACCGGCGCCCAAGCGTTCACAGATTGTCGCCAACTGCACGGCGTCGATGTCGCGCCCTTCACGACCGCCTTTGACTGTACACTGATACCAGCAGTATTTCTCGCCGCCTGGCCCTGGAAATTTCGTCTTGATGCAAGCGTGGCCGCTGGCGCTTGGATTTGTGACGTAGACCCGGCGCGGATCGACCGAAATGACCACCGCCTGCGCCCCGTAGACCCTGGAAATTTCTTCAATCGGGCTGGCGCCATCGGCGGCGCCGCGCCGCAGATAGGCTTCGACCGTGGCCACGGCGTCACTGCCAATGGAAATCTTGTCGGCCCCGGCGCGGAAGTAGCGCCCGGCTACATCCAAGGCACTGTAATGCTTGCCATTTTTATCGGTGAAGGCGCGGATACCGCCGCCGATGGTCAAGGGAACAAATACCTTTTCCGAGGTTTTTTCCAAGACTTCCAGCATCGGCTGATCTTGCAGGGGAAAATCGCGGAAGCCGGTGATGTTAAGAAAGGCGATTTCATCGGCCCCTTCGCGGTAGTAGCGTTCAGCCAAAGCCACCGGCTGGCCGAGATTGCGCACTATCCCCTCTTCCCGCACATCGTACTGATCGCCCTTGGTTACCACCAGATCGCCCTCGTCGTTGGCGCGGACATCAAGGCAGGCGATAATTCTTTTGGCCAAACCTGGGGGGCCGGAGGGTTCCTGCTTAGGGGGACAGGCGGCAGCTGAATCGCTGGCCACGGTCAGCGTCTGACGACGCTTCAAGAAATTGCCGAGGATATTGAGACCGGCTTCACCGCTTTTTTCCGGATGAAACTGGGTGGCGATCACTTCGCCTTTGGCCACCGCCGAGATGTATTCGCCGCCGTAGCTGGTGGTAGCCAGCGTCCAGTCGCGATTGTTTTCATTCAGGTCAGCGTAAAAACTATGGACAAAATAGAGCCGTTCACCGCCGTAACCGGCAAAATAAGGTGAATCCCGCCACAGTTTCAGGTTGTTCCAGCCAATCTGCGGCACCGCCAGGCCCGGTTTGAAAAAACGCCTGACTTGGCCGGGGATGATGCCCAAACCGGCGACGCCCGGCGCTTCCTCACTGCCTTCAAACATGGCCTGCAGGGCAATGCAGATGCCAAAGGTTGGTTTGCCTAAAGCGATACGCTGGCGCAGCGCCTCGGCAAAACCAGAGGCCGCCAGCCGCCCCATGACAACGCCGAAGTTGCCAACCCCAGGAAAAATCAACTTGTCGGCGGCAACAATCTCTTCGGGCTGCTTGGCATCGGCCACCTGAAAACCAAATGAATTAATGGCGTTACGAACGCTGCGGACATTGCCGGCGCCATAATCAAGGAGATGAATCATTGTCTTGCCGCCTTGTCAAAAATCGACGCCCTTTTGTGCCGGGATCCCCTGTTGGTACGGATGCTTGATCTCGGTCATCTCGGTGACCAGATCGGCGGCGGCTATCATCTTCTCCGAGGCGTGGCGACCGGTAACGACAATATGCATCTCAACCGGGCGATTGGCGATGGCAGTAAGGATTTCGTTCTCATCGACCATGTTGTAGCGGACCAGATAGGTCAGCTCATCGAGAATCAGTAGCTTGACCTTGCCCTCGGTGATAGTTTGCGCCGCAAAATCCCAGGCCGTGCGCGCCAGAGCGATGTCTTCATCCAGGTTCTCTGATTGCCAGGTAAATCCCTTGCCCATCACATGAACATTGAGCAAGCCATCAAAGCGCCTGGGCAGATTATGCTCGCCGCAACGGTCATTGCTTTTAATGAACTGGATCACCGTCACCGGATAGCCATGACCCAAGGCGCGGACGGCCATTCCGAGAGCAGCCGTGGTTTTGCCTTTGCCGTCGCCCGTATAGATCACGAACAGCCCCTTTCCCATAGCGCTCCTCCGGATAAAAAAAGCCGCCTCGAAACGAAGCGGCCCCCGGCGGTTGTGCCGCCGTACTCTTCTCCCGCCACCGCCCGCTGCCCATCAGAGGGGCGCGGGCGTCATTTTCCGGCGGTGAGTCATGAACGGATGTTTAGTTAGTTAACCGCCTCGGCAAGTTTACTGCCCGATTTGAACTTAACGGTTTTCTTCGCCGGAATGGTGATCGCCTTGCCATTCTGCGGATTACGTCCCTTACGCGCCTCGCGTTTGGACACGGAAAAGGTGCCAAAACCGACCAGGGTAATTTTGTCACCCTTGCGCAGGCAATCGGAAATAGCCTCCACTGTGGCGTTCAGGGCACTCTCGGCGTCAGTCTTGTTGATGCCGGCTTTCTTGGCGATACTGTCAATCAGTTCCTTCTTGTTCATGACTCCTCCCAACAATGAATTTTTCCGGAACAAACCATCTGCTCCCCCCTTGCGGCTACTGCAATAGCAATGGCACGACAATCCGCCACACCAGCAAGTGGCATCGCGGACAAAATCATAACGTGAAGTTAGCGGACAGGATTATGCGAGGCAAGTAATTTATTCGCTTTTCCCTCAGGTCAAGTCATTTTTTTTTTGGCCTGGCAATTTCAAGCCGCGCCAATTCTAGCCCGTGTTCGTGAAAATAGTGGCGAATTGCCGCCGTATCGACAAAATCCAGCCTCTCGCTTTCAGCGCCCCGCACTTCGAGCCCCCAGCCATCTGCCGACAAGGACAGGCGGAAGTTACGCAGCAAGCTCTTGCCAATGCCGGCTTCCAGGCGTGCCGCCAGCTGCACCGTCGTCTCGTCAAGCGGCAGGCCCGGCGCGAAGCGGGTGGCCAAACATGACTGCGACGGCAAATCGTGATTGGTAAGACCATGCCGCCGGGCGTAGGCGCGGATCACAGCCTTGCCAATGCCCGCCTCGCGTAAAGGAGTGAGCACCGCCAGCTCCTGCATCGCCCGCCAGCCCGGACGCGAAGCCACGTCATCGTCAGCGTTTGTGCCATCGGCGAGGACGGGGGCAGCGAAATCCCGCGCCAGCCGCAAAAATTCGCCATACATATGTTTTTTGCACAGATAGCAACGCTCCGGCGGGTTTTCGGCAAAACCGGCGATAGCTAAAGGGGCGAAATCGACCCGCCGCACATGGCAGCAACGGGAAAAATCGGCGAGCATACCATCGCAAATCTCCCTTTCCCGTCCTTGCGGAAAGAGGATCGACCGGGCGTGCAGGGCCAGGACATGCTCGCCGCCCAATTCATCAATGGCCAGATGTAAAAGCGCTGCCGAATCGACGCCGCCGGAAAAGGCCACAGCCAGACGCGGCGAAGCCCCCAGACACTGGCGCAAGCGGCGGCCAGCGGCG
>JAIRRG010000238.1 GCA_031256095.1 Desulfobulbaceae bacterium | reverse complement strand
ATTACACGCAAGTCGAGTGTATCGAGCATGACGCCGTCATTCAAAACAATTGGCTCACAAGCGCCAGCATAGTCCACTCTATCTGAATAAGAACCGGATTGGCGCATGGGTATGCCTATTTCATTGAGCCTTTTGGCGGAAATCGGCATTTCTTTTATCAGCGCGCGTACCAACGAAAAAAAACTCATATTGAGTGGATATAACATGGCGGCGTTCTCCGAAGTTTGAAGTGGTGTTTGCGAATTGGCAGTTTCTTGCAGTGACGCTGCCAAAACAGCGTCACAGGATTGGGGCGGGTGGAATATTTGCTGGGGCGCCGCTTCGGTAATACTGCTCATAATTAAGACTAGGGTCAGGAGAGGGATGCTCAGTTGTGCCATACACATTGCCAATTTTCCGCATCGCGTCTTCTTTGCTGATAGCGCCCGATTGCCAATCGTTATAGGCGCCTTCATAAGCCGCCTGATTCGCGGACTTCCCGCTTATGCCAATATCGGTGGCATTAGGCGTATTCGCCATGATCTCATTTCTAACCTGTATATTATTCAGGGTGGCCGCGCCCTCGCTGTCCAACCGGCTTTGGACGTAGGCGTTTTGACTGGAATAATCTGGCGCGGGGCCGGTAGCATGCCCCATCTCATGGGCAATGTCCTGTGCCACTTCTGTCGCATTATTCCGATCATCGGCGTCCAAAAGAATCTGGTTCTTCTTACGATCATAACCAGTGCCAGTCCCAGCGGGGCGATACTTGATAGTTAATCTCTTATTATTGTTCAACTCCTGAACCAGAGTGGGCGATTGCTTGATCAGGTCAATCGTCGCCGGCGAGAGATTTTTCAGGGAACCAAGTTTTGGATTCAGGGCTGGCTTGCTTGCGGTATTGGCGGCGGCCACGGGCGTCTTCGCAACCGCTGTTACCACGGTCTTCGCGCCCGCTGGCTTGCTTGGCGCGGGCGAGACCGCCCGCAGGGCCGCCAGGGCCTCGTCTGTGAGCGGCGCCATGCTGACGGCCTCGGTCTCCCTATCATCGTACCATGATTCTCCGGCCAGTCGCGCCATGATGCGGGGCGGCGTCTTGCAGGCGCACAGCACAATATCAAAGTCGAGAGCCTCGGCGAGCCCCATGTGCCGTCCGCGATGCTGGCCGCCAGCCATGGCAATTACGCCGATGTGCTGGCACCTCGCGCAAAACGCTTTGTCGCCGACATGAGCTATTTGATGTCCCATGATAGTATATCCCCAACCAGAATTTGGGGGGAAGTCATAGGGCAGAATCTCCCCGCCGTACTCCAGTTGATCGCCAACAACAGCGTCGCGACGGTACATATCGTATACCCTCCATGCTTGAAATGACGCCTGATGTTTTGACACGCCGCCCGTTACCAGACGACAGCCCAGTTCTATCCATCATGCCGTGGATTGCCACGCAAATGAGAGAAATATGAAGTATGGAATCCAGCGGCGGGTTATGCCTATTTTCACAATCACTTTGACGAATCGTTCAGCGGCAGGCGGCTAAGGCCATCGTATTCCTGGACCTGGCGGTCTTGGCCGCCAGGCATCAGGCGTTTCAGCATCGGCATGACGCCGGATTCCGATTTCTCGAAACGCTGTTCGGCCTCTTTCAGCGTCACCTGCCAAGCCGGGGCGAAACCCGGCGCCTTTTCAAACATGATGTCAAGCGCGGTCTGATAAATATAAAATTGGCGGATCTCCTTACGACCCGGTTTCTGGTTCAGCGATTGCACCGTGATACGCAGGTTGTCGCGTTCCTTTTTCAGTTGCTCCATCTCCGCCTTGCGCCGCTCAGTCTCGGCGGCGTCGATTTCCAGCTTGGTATGCAGATGCGTGCGCAGCCGGTCAATCTCCTGCCGTAATTCCCGGCGACGGAAAAAGGCGCGCACTGTGGTCATTGCCCATAGGACCAGGCCCAACGCCAGACCCCAGACAAAGCGGCTGCTAAAGAGATTGGCGAGCAAACCATCCATACGTTCCTCCGTTTGTGGAAAAGGCGGGATAAAAAAACAGCGGTCTCACCATTATGCCAAAGCGGGCGGCAAGTCAAGGTGAATACCAGTAATTCCCTGCCCTTTTATCCAATTCAATGAGCAATTATTCTTCGGCGCCGCAAGCCTCAACCACCCTTGGCGGCGCGGCGGGAACGGCGAAAGCCTGGGCCACCCTTTTCGGCAATGACGAAATGAAGACGGCGGCGGCGACGGTCGGCTTCAATGAGCTGAACGGCCAGCGGATCACCAATGGCCAGTATCTTGCGGGAAATCTCGCCGGTTAGGCGTTGCCGTTCCCGGTCATAAAAGCAGTATTCGGGCAGGGTATCCAGGGCGATGGCCCCGGTCAGCGGCGGCTCGGCGATGTCGATGAAAATCATCGTCCGACTGAAACCAGAAATGACGGCCACAAAGATTTCGCCAAGGCGATCGGCCATGAAAATTACGCGCAGGCGGTCATTCATTTCCCGGCTGGCGGTGATGGCCAGGCGCTCGCGCGATGACTGCCAGTCACCTTCTTCATCCAGCCGTTCCCAACCGCTTCCCTCATTTTCGCCGTCAAAGAGCCGGGCCAGCGCCCGGTGCGTGAGCAGATCAGGATAACGGCGGATTGGCGAGGTGAAATGGCAATAGCAAGCGGCGGCCAAAGCAAAATGCCCGGAATTTTCCGGGGCATAGCGGGCCTGACGCAGGGTTCGCAGCAGCAGATTTCCAATTACATATTCCTTGGCTGTACCCGCAGCCTCGCCCATAACGGCGGCAAACCAGGCGGGGCTGAGCGCGGGCGGCGGCGGATGCAGCCCTAATGAGCAAACCAGTTGATAGAAATTTTCCGTCTTTTCCTCGTCTGGAACTTCGTGAATGCGATAGAGGAAGGCCCGGTTCTTGGCGGTTAGTTCTTTGGCAACGGCGATGTTGGCCGCCAGCATACACTCTTCGATCAACTGATGGGCCGGGCCGTTCTGACGCCCGGCCAGCGATACGGTATGACCGTTTTCGTCCAGCGTAAAAATCGGCTCGGCGATGCTCAGGCTAATGGCGCCGTTTTCCTGGCGCCGCTGGCGCAAGGCAGCGGCTAGTTCGGACGCAAGGACAATAGCTTGTTGCCACCTCTCCGTGGCTTGGTCCTGACTTTTTAAAACTGCCGCAGCCTCACTATAGGCGCAGCGCCTGCCACTTATAATCAGCGATCGGCAAAAGGACTTGGCCAACAGTTTGCCGTCGGCGGAAAAATCGAGGATGGCTGTCAGGCAGAAACGCGGCTCCCTGGGTTTCAGGCTGCACAAATCATTGGATAATCGCTCCGGCAGCATCGGGATGACCATGCCGGGAAAATAGATTGATGTGCCCCGCTTTCTTGCTTCCTCATCAAGGGCACTGCCTGGCCGCACATAGTGGCCGACATCGGCAATCGACACGTACAGGCGAAAATTGTCGCCATGGCGCTCAATGGCGATGGCATCGTCGAAATCTTTGGCGTCCTCGCCGTCGATGGTGATATGCAACACCTGACGGAGATCCTTACGGCTCCCCGCCGAATGGCCCGGCGGATAATCGCCGGGTTCCCGACTGGTTTCCCGATTGACTTCCCAAGCGGGTTCCCAAACGGGTTCCCAAGCGGGTTCCGGCATGGCCGCAGCCTCATCAATGGCGGCCTGGGGAAAGGCAAGGGGCAATTTATGGGCAAGGATGACGAGACGTGCTTGGACGAAGGCACTGTCCGGATCACCCAATACTTCTTCAAGAACCACCCTGGCCTGATTGGGCGGCCAACTTTCCGCTGAACCTGACGGCAACTGCACCAGCCGGGCCAGGACCATCTTGCCATCGGCCAACGAGCCATTTTTCCCGTCCACCGTCAGCGGCAAGACCTCTGGATAATGGCCGTCTTCCGGCAGAAAAATCGCCCGCTCAGCCCCCCGGCGCTTTTCCAGGCGGCAGATGCCAGCCAGCAGCGTCCGCCGCCGCTCGGTAACGCCAATAATCTCCCCCTCGCCGCCTTTATCCAGCCGCACAAGCACCGTATCGCCGTGAAAAGCCGCCGCCGTCTTGCGGGCTGGAATGAAAATATCTTCGGCCCGCCCAGCAACCGCGACGAAGCCAAAGCCTTTATCGGCGCGGGAAAAGGAACCGGTCAAGAGCTTCCCAGCGGCCAGGCGGCAACGGTTGCGGCCATGCCGCTCAATGAGGCCCAAGCGCATCAGCCGCTCCAGATGCTCCCGGCCGATATCACCGCCAGCGGCATGAGAAATTATCTCCCTGGCCAAAACCGATTTATCGTAACCGTACAGCCACAGGAGCATGGCCCGTTCACCGGCACTCAGGCTCGCCGGGCCAAAATCTTTACTTTTTCCGCTATTTCGGCTTGACTGGCGGCGTTTTTTTGTCAACATAGTTTTTCAGTCCTCAAAACTTATAAAGTACGGTATACTACAAACTTCCATTTTTTTCATGGGATACGGAAGACTGAGGCGCGGTATCGAAAAGAACGCCCAGGCCGACGCCCTCATTTTTCTCAAAAGAACACCATGCAGAAGAAGCAAATTCCCTTTGATACCGTCGCCTATCGGGCGCAAATGGAGCCGATTCTGGCCGGACACACCGGCATAGAAATTTTTTGGAAGGCCCTCGGATTCGCCATAAAGAATCATCGCGGCCAGTGGCGCAAGGCGGGTGACGCCTACATCCTCCATCCTTGCGCGGTCGCCCGAATTCTTGCGGAAGAAATGGGGATTGTCAATCCAGAGATCATGGCGGCGGCTTTGTTACACGACACCATCGAGGATGTCGAGGAGGTGACCGCTGAAGTGATTGAGCGGAACTTCGGCCTTTACGTCCAGTCCATTGTCGAAGGGTGTACGAAAATTACCAATGAGTCAGCCGATCGCCATCTGGCCGCCCACGAGACCCACCGTAAACTCTTCTCCGGCGCCTCGCTGCGCCCGGAAGTTATGTTGGTCAAGCTGGCCGACCGCTTGCATAACATGCGCACCCTCTACGCTTTGCCAAAAAAGAAACAGCATCGGGTGGCCGACGAAACCCTGAATATCTACGCGCCCTTGGCCACTTTGTTCGGTTTTTTCGCCATCAAACGCGAGATGTATACCCTGGCTATCAGTTTCCGTTATGGCCGGCGCAGCGCCCGTATCAACGCCCATATCAAGGAAGTGCGCGACAACCCAGTGATCACCCCCCTGATGGCAACCCTGAATGAAAAGATGCGCGAGGCCGGCATCGATTGCGCGATCAATATCCGGGTCAAGGAACTGGGTGATTACTACGACAGCCACAACCACATTCTGCTCGACCGCATCGAATTCCCCATCGAGATGCACCTCGTCACCACCGACACTGACAGTTGCTACCGCGCCCTGGGCGTCTTGCACACCGTCTGCCAGCCCCTGCCGCGCACCATCCGCGATTTTATCGCCAATCCGAAACAACTCACCGGCTACCGCAGCCTGCACACCCGCGCCGTGGTCGGCGGCCTGAAAATTTTTTTCAAGATCAGAACACGCGAAATGATCGGTTTCGCCAAACGCGGTAAATGGCGGGACTGGCTGTCAGGCGATGGCTCTGTCAAGCTTGAATTCTTCAGGGAAATTCAGGAATTTTTTAATACCCTCGGTGACGGCGATGCTCCGGCCACCAAACTCATCGCCGCCAACGAATCCAAGGAAATTTATACCTATACGCCGCGCGGTGACGTCATTCGCCTGCCCTTCAAGGCAACGGTTCTCGATTTTGCCTTCCAGGTGCATTCAGAAATGGGCCGCGCCTGCCAGGGCGCTTTGATCCGCAACCAGACTTATCCCATCGACCACGCTCTCGGCGACGGCGATATCGTCAAAATTATCCGAGCCGACCAGCCAGTTCAGTTTCCTCAGGAAACACTGGGCTGGTTACGGACGGCCAGGGCGCGGAGCAACCTGGCCGAAGATTTCCGCATCCGCCGCCGCAATGTCACAAAAGAAGTCGGCTACACCATGCTACGCCAAGAACTGCACCGCTACGGTTTTTCACGCGATGTCCTGGAAGGCGAAAGCCGGGCGGCCCTGCTGCGGGCCCTGGATCTGCCTAACTTTGACGAGATGTGCGGCCGCATCGGCGAGGGCAAGATACGGCTTGTCGCCATCATGGAGCGCATCAAAAAAGATTTCTACGATGGCGCCTCGGTGCTGGTCACACCGACCGGAGGCTTTAACTCAGTCAAGCTGTCGACCCTTGACCCGGTATGCGTCAAACTGTCGTCCTGCTGCAAACCCGACCCAACCGGTCACGACAACTGCGCCCTTCTCACCGAGCGTGGCGTCTCGGTGCATCACAAAAGATGCCAGCAACTGCAAACAATTTCCTTCCAGCGCGAGGATGCGGTCGATATTTCCTGGAAACTCCGGGAAACCGCGGTGGAAAAGATACAAGAACTGCATTTCCACGGCCTCAACCGCCTGGAAATCTTTGGCCTAATCGCCCAAGCACCGGAAGAATTACATATCCAGGCTTTCCAACCGGCGGACGGCGAGGCCAATCCTAGCGCATGGCGGCTGCTCTTTAAGGCTCCTAACCTGTTGGCGCTGCAACGTGTGCTGCGCTATTTCCGTAAGTCAGGTAATTCATTTGATTTTTTCCTGCAATGCTGAAAGGGGCAGGTTGCAGCCCAGCACTTGCTACAAAGCATCAGCGCCGCCATACATTCGACTTCTATCGCCATTGCCGCAGCGCCTTGATAATGGTAGCGGCTTTTCTCTGTGGCCTGCAAAGCGATCCGCTTTTTGGCAGCGGCGCGTGTCAGTCAAGAACATCCTCGAAATCCGAGTCGTCAAATGACCTGAAAACGCCAGATACCTGCGGCGTCACGGCTACGACGTAACTGGCCGCTGTACCACAAGCGGTTCAGGTGGGCCACCGTCTCGCCGAGGGCGAAAGTGGTCTGATGCAGATCGAGTGGGCGTTTGAACAGCGTCGGCAGCACCTCGTAGGCCGAGACCGGCTTGTTCCCTACCATATCGATCACCTCGTTTAAGCGGTCGCGGTGGTGCTCGCGCAACTGGCGGACGCGCGTGTGCAGACCACAAAAGGGCTTACCGTGCGAGGGTAGTACCAGCGCATCCTCGGGCAGAGCCAGGAAGCGGTCGATGGAGTGAAGAAACAGCAGTAGCGCATCGGCCTCGGGCTCCGTTTCGTAGACGCTGACATTACTCGATATGCGCGGCAGCATCATGTCGCCGCTGATCAACACATTGATCTGCTCGCAGTACAGGGCAATATGCTCGGGCGAATGGCCGTAGCCAGCGATACAGCGCCACGCCAAGCCGCCGATAGTGATACTGGCGCCGTCCATCAGCCGCGCGTAACAAGGCGGTAACGCCGGCACCAGGGTGCTGTAATAGGTCTTGCGCTCACGAATCCGCTCCAGGTCGTTCGGGTCGGTCATGCCGTGGCTGCGGAAGTGGTCGACCAGCCGCTCACCGCTGGAGCTGCTGATTACCTGGCAGGCGTAGCGCGCGCTCTGGAAGTCGGCGGCGCTCATCCACAGGCGGCAATCGCGCTCGGGCGTGCTCCAGCGTTCACACAGCCAGTGCGCCAGGCCAACGTGGTCAGGGTGCATGTGCGTGACCAAGACGCGCAACACGGGCAGACCGTCGAGCTCAGTGGCAAATACCTGTGTCCAATCGGCCCGTGCTTCGGAACAGTCGATACAGGTATCAACCACGGTCCAACCATCGCGGTCATCAAAGCGGTCGCGCAGTAGCCAGATGTTGATGTGGTCCAAGACGAAAGGCAGCCCCATGCGCAGCCACTTGATGCCGGGCGCCAGCTCGACCGCGCCGCCGTGCGGCGGTAGCTGGTCGGCCAAAGGGTAGTGCAGGGCCCGCTCGAGCTCGGCGGCGGAGGTGGATTTAACCGGGAGCGGGATTTCTGTGGGATGGCCGGTCGACTGATGGTAAATGTTCATAGGTAACGCCAAGAAGACACCGAATGCAGTGTCAGTTTAAAATTTGCCAATCCTATATCCTTGAATGGCATCAAGTTGGACAGGAAATGCCCGGTTGTTTTGTCAAGGTTAAGTTCGCCTAAGGCTTGGAAACCGTAGTCAATTTGCGGCCCGGCAAAAGCACATGGATATGGGAAATTTTAACCATGCTGTTGGCGAAATTGGCGCGTATTTTCCCCGCCTGTTGTCGGTGGGCAATCCTTTGACAGACGGCGAAAATCTATCATTGCTTTCCCTTACTTACAAGTTCTCACTCTGGGGCAACCGACTCCTTTTCTAGAAGCCGCTGGTAATTTTCGTGATAATTGCCGAGGATGCCAGCAAGAAGCATCGGTAAATCACCTGGTTGCCTGGAACTTCTGAGAAGCTGGGTGAGAACTTTTTCAAGGCTCAGGCGCTCGCCCATGAAGACATTGCGCAGGACCAGGGAGGTCAGGCGGGTTATAGTCGTCAGGTTCGAGATGCGCGATTGCAAATGATGATCACGGTCAAAAGCGGTGGAGGCGAAGATCTCGACCGGATGACCGTCAATCTCGCTGACCGACACGTACCAGGCGTTGTTGTCGCGGTCACGGGCACGATAGCGGACGGCATCAAGCACATCGGGCAGATCGCTGGCCTCATCGCCGGCAAATGACGACTGGCCATTTAGCTGGCTATTCGGCTGACCGTGGCGTAGGGCGGCAACCAGTTCCCGACACGCGGCACAGAGCACCGCGCCTTTTTCGACATCTTGGCCACAGACGTCGCAACCGTTTTTTTTCTTACTATTCATTTTCATTGTCCCATGTTTCATCGGGGAGAGTGGAATCCACCCATTTGCGCAAATCCTGGGAAAACAGGGCGCCGTCGATCTCTCGAGCCCCGAAACGTTGGAGATGGGCGGTGGTGGTCTGACAATCAATCAGACGAATGCCCAGGGCCATAGCCCGTTCCACCAAGGCCACGAAGGCAATTTTCGAGGCATCGTCTTCCAGGCTAAACATGGATTCGCCGAAAAAAACGCGACCGAGCCGTAAGCCGTACAAACCACCCACCAAGCGGTCATCCAGCCAGCATTCAACGCTGTGGGCGTAACCCAGGCGGTGCATTTCGCTATAGGCGCAACGCATGGCCTCGGTGATCCAGGTCGCTTGCCCAGTTTTAAGGCGGCTGCTCGCGCATTGACCAATGACAGCGGCAAACGCGGTGTCGAAACGTACCCGAAATGGAGGCCGCCGCAAAGTCCGGCGCAAACGGCGAGCGATATGCAATTCCTCCGGATAGAGTACCAGACGCGGCGAAATGAACCACCACAGAATTGGTTCACCTTCGCTATACCATGGAAAAATTCCCTGACGATAGGCAGCGATAAGCCGCTCCGGGCGCAGATCGCCGCCGACGGCCAAAAGACCGCTCGCTTCTGCCAGCGTCACCGGCGGGAAAAGGATGTCGGGCACCAACTTATAGATGGGCATGGTTTGACAAAAGGTTTATCACAGTCAGGGATTGATCAACAATTGGTAAAAGATGGCGCATGATTGGTCAACAGGAATCAGGCACCGCCATGAGTTTTTGAACAGTGGCAGGCAATATCATGGCCGAAACATGGCGTGGAAACTGCCCTGGCGACAATACTATCCGTCATCTCCCTGTGGTATCCTTTGCAAAGGCCGATGGAGCCTTCGCGGGGCTATCTTGCCAACATGCTGGCAAAGCATCCCTCCGTTCCGAAACAAAAAACCTTTTCATTCATTCTTTAATATGATAGACTCTCGCGCAATTATGGAATCCTGATACGAGAAATATCAGGATATTCTTGAGCCATCGACATGTGATAGTTTTTCTTTTTCCAAAATTTCTCACCGACTACCGGCAATGCCGGTTTTTGCGACACTAACAAAAGGAGGATGTCATGTACAAAAAAGTTTTAGTAGGCGGTATTGCCGCATTTACGCTGATTGCCAGCCAAATCACCATCGCCCAGGCCGCTGGCCCGTGGCCGGGACCGGATTATCATCATCGGCCACATGATTCCAGGCCGGCACCACCGGCGCCACACTACAAATCCTCGAATTCTTGGCGCAGTGCGCATGGCCATTTCCGTCCCGGAGCCACTGTACCGGCTTACTACTATCGCGACTACCATCGCTACGTTCTCAGCGACTGGGGGCGATACGGTCTGTATGCGCCGCCTCGGGGTCAGCAGTGGCTGCTGATAGACGGCAACTTTGTGTTGGCAGCTATTGGCACCGGCGTCATCGCGACGATATTGATGGGTCGCTGAGAACAGCAGCGACATCTGGGAATGAAAATCGCGGCTGCCTCGCCGCGACCAGTATAAAAAAGCGGGTCAGCGTTTTTAACGTTGACCCGCTTTTTTTATCGGGGACATCCCGATAGAGTAATGGCCTGTGCATATCTACCTTACGGATAAAATCACAAATTTTGATACAATCGGTAAAAGAAATGGATAGAGAAAAAGTAAAACCAATTAAAATTGGCATTGTCACCTGTACCAACGCGACTCAGGATTTAGACTGTTGCTCTGTGAGCTGTCTCCGGGATTTTGACAAGAGATTGGGCAGCTTCCATGATTATCCCCAGAACGCTACTCTGCGTCTAATGGGCATCATCAGTTGCGCCGGTTGTCCAACAAGGGCATATCCAGAAAAAATCCTCCGCCGTGTCGACACCTTGGTTCAATTTGGCGTCAACAGTATTCATTTTGCCAATTGCATGGTGGCCTTGTGTCCTTTTATAAAGAAGTACGCCGAGGCGATAAAAAAGAAGTATCCGGAAATGAACCTGATGGAAGGTTCCCATGAGGCTCATATAAGCAACGAAAAATTTCGAGAGAATGTCGCCTGCGCCTTTGAGACGGGCAAGGATATGGCGGATATTATTCTTGACAGGCTTTAGGAGTTTATTTGATAATTTCATACCCAAAAACGACATGCTCGCCAATCCCCTGACCATCTTTCGTCATCTTGAACAATCCAATTGCCGGGAATGCGGCGAAAAAACCTGTCTGGCCTTTGCCGCTGCCGTTGCCATCGGCCAGAAACCACTTGCCGCCTGCCCACGTCTGAGCGCGACAGCCAAAGCAGCGTTGGCCGACGTTCCGTCCGAAGCCAAGAGCAGTGAGCATGGCGCCGAGCATGTGGCCAAACTCAAGGCCGAACTACGTCATATCGACCTGACGGCAGCCGCTGAACGTTGCGGCGGCGAGTACCTCAATGGCTGGCTGACCTTGAACCTCCTGGGCAAATCTTGCGCCACCGACCAGAACGGTAACCTGCGTACGCAATTGCATCTGAATCCCTGGATGCTGTCGCCGTTTTTCACTTATATTATCCGCGGCGCTGGCCTGGAACCGGCGGGTAACTGGCTCAGTTTTCGTGACCTTCCGGGAGGCATGGAGCGTTATCCGCACTTCCGCAGGCGGGCCGAAGAGGCGATGCGCGATGTCGCCGACCGCCACCCTTCGCTGTTTGCCGACCTGGCCCGCATTTTTAGTGCCAAGAGGCAGCAGCCGCATTTTGGCGCCGATCTTTCCGTGTTGCTGCTGCCGCTGCCGAAATTGCCGCTGCTCTTGTCCTACTGGCAGGCCGACGAAGGCATCGCCTCGGAACTGCATCTCCATCTTGATGAAAGCGCCGGAAGAAATCTCGATATCGACTCGATCCATGAGATTTGCGCCGGCATGGCCACGATGTTTGGCCGCCTGGCGGCGCGGCACGGCGGCTTCCCTTGAAATGTGCAGTGAAAGTCAGTCTTGGCTGAGCGCCCGGACGATATTTTCCACCACCTCGTCGGGATTCAACCCGGCACAATCGACCATCATGTCAGCGTGGCGCTGATACAGCGGCTGGCGTTCGGCGTAAAGATCGGCGAGTGTCTGTTCCGGGCGTTTGACCAAGCCACGGGCCGCAAAATCGCCAATTCGCCGCCTCAGTTCATCAAGACACAAACGCAGCCAAACCACGTATCCCAGGGTTTTCAGATGCCGCATCGCTTTGTCGCTGTAGACGGCGCTGCCGCCGGTAGCGATGACATGATGCCTGGCCGAAATTTCCATAAGCAGCCGCTCCTCAATGGCGCGCAGGCCGAGATAGCCGTCGGCATCGACAATTTCCTGCAAACCGCGCCCTTGCCGCTCAGTTAAGAGGGCGTCACAATCGAGAAAGAGACGGCCTGTCCGCCGGGCGAGCAGCGGGCCAACCGTGCTTTTGCCGGCGCCAGGCATACCAATCAAGATGATCGAGCCGGAGCGCCGTTCGGGCCATTTGCCAGTATTGAGAGATGTGTTTATCATAGCGGAAAAATAGGACGACAAGCGTCTTTCGGCAAGGTTTGTCATCGCAGCCGGTATGTTTGGCATACTATAATTGCGGTTTGTTCCAGATGATGGGCTTTACTAGCGTTTAGAAGGTGCTGATGAACCCTCTCTGGTAATGGTTTAGCAACATAGCAAGAAGATCATCGACAGCTTCATGGCCCTGATTCTTTGAAGCCATGGAACAATGCGACGATAAGTCCGGCAAGGAGGAAGAAGACTGATGGCCTCGTCACGGCGGATCAAAGAAGAGGTGCTGTCGATTCTTGCCAAAGGCGGCGAAGTGGATAAAAGTCTTGCCGCCTACCGTGAGGAAGAACTTATCCATCCGCTGTTTTCCACTCTCTGCCGTGCCGATGAAACCGTGCGTTTGCGGGCGGCTCTCAGCTTCGGACGGGTGGTGGCCCGGCTGGCGGCGCGGGATATGGAAGCGGCGCGGGTGGTCATGCGCCGCCTGCTCTGGAGCCTGAACGATGAGTCCGGCGGCATTGGCTGGGGGGCGCCGGAGGCGATGGCCGCCACCATGGCCGAGAGCCACGCCCTGGCCGATGAATACCTGCACATGCTGGTCTCCTATCTCAAGGAGGATGGCGACGAGCCATGCCAGGACGGTAATTTCCTTGAATTGCCGGCCTTGCAGCGCGGGCTGCTTTGGGGCATTGGCCATGTGGCGCCGCTATACCGCAACCGCCTCCTGACCATGGGCGTGCCTCAGGAACTGGAAAAATACCTGTCGTCGCCGGACAAAATCGTCGCCGCTTTGTCCCTGTGGTGCTTCGCGCGGCTGGCTGTGACCGCGCCCGCCGCCCTCCTCCAACCACTGTTAGA
>JAIRRG010000234.1 GCA_031256095.1 Desulfobulbaceae bacterium | reverse complement strand
TTGACAATTAAGGTGTCTTGGCTTTACATTTTTACACCTTCTTGAGAAGGCGCAAGCGTTCTATGAGGCTAGCTTTCATGCGTTATTTTACCTGTTGTTTTGCCACCACTTTCGGTCCGTTGCAGCTGTTTGCTGATGACGACGCCTTATGCGGTCTCTTGCTGCCGGGGAAAGATTTGTCGGAAAAGGAAGGGTCGCCAGGAGCCTGGGCGGCGGCCAGGGATTATTCGGATCATCCCTTGCTGCGCGAGGCGCGAGGGCAGATATTGGCCTATCTTGAAGGTTCGCTGCGGGCTTTCGACCTGCCGTTGGCCCCACAAGGGACGGCTTTTCGCCAGGCGGTGTGGCAACAGCTTTTAACGATTCAATACGGTGAAACAATGACTTATGGCGGGCTGGCCGCTCGGCTCGGCGACAAAAACAAGGCGAGGGCCGTCGGCGGCGCTGCCCACCACAACCCGATTGCCTTGATCATTCCCTGCCACCGCTTGATTGGCACCGATGGCGGCCTTACCGGTTTTGGCGGCGGCCTGCCTTTGAAACGGGCTTTGCTTGATTTGGAGCGAAGGGTTTGCCAGAGCAAGTGAAAGCGTCAGGGTTTTCGCAACAGCCAAAGCAATCAGCGCGTTATGACTCTTCAAAAAAACCGCGCTGACTGTGACCGTTGGCAACAATCTTTAAGTATTGAACAAGGAGTTTTTTTATGATTACCCCGCAGTGCCGGCCTCTTTTGATTGGTAGTTTTCCTGGACGTTCACACGAGGAAAGTGTGCGGGCAATTTGCGCCGTCACCCCCGATTTTCCGTCCTGGCCGCAATTGCCCATCTATCCGCAGGAAGGGATGATCGAGCAATTTCTCGAAGGGTTTCCAGGTATTGCCCACGGCAACGGCAAAAGCTGGATTGACAGCGCCGCCGCTGATTTTGATGAGCAATTACTTGCCTTTTTCGAGGACTATATCCACTGCCTGGAAGACCCGGCAGCCCTGGATAGTTCACGTTTCGCCTTTTCCGAGGAAACGGGCCGAGGGCTGACCGCGCTTTTAGCCCATTGCCGGACGCTGCCGAAAACGCCTATTGCCCTGAAGGGCCAGTTAACCGGGCCGGTAACGTTTTGCACCACCGTTGTTGACGAGCGTGGGCGGGCGATCTTTTACAACGAAACTTTACGCGATGCCGCCATCAAAATGCTGACCATGAAGGCCCGCCATCAGGCGCGGCTGATGCGCGGTATATCGGATAAAGTACTGATATTTCAAGATGAACCTGGACTTTCCGGCTTTGGTTCGTCGGCCTTCATCACGATCACGAAAGATGATGCCCAACAGGCGATCGGCGAGGTCAGCGCCGCCATCCATGAAGAGGGCGGTCTCTGCGGCGTCCATGTCTGCGCCAATACCGAATGGCCACTGCTGCTGGCAGCAGATGTCGATGTCCTCAGTTACGACGCCTTTTCTTATTTTGACCGGCTGGTCCTTTATAAGGATGAACTGACCGCCTTCATCCGCCGTGGCGGCCTGTTGGCGACCGGCATCATCCCGACGGCGCCGGAACTGGTTGATCAGGTCAGCGCCGCCGACATAAGGAAAAAATGGTTTGATCAGTGTCAGGCACTGGCCGGTCTTGGCTTTGACCGCGAACAGATATTGGCCCAGAGTTTCATCACCCCCAGTTGCGGCATGGGCTCACTGAGTGAAGCGCAGGCGGCCAAGGTGCTTGCCTTGCTGGGCGAGGTCGCGGCGGCGGCGCGCCAAGGCTGACGCCAGCGGTCTTGATTGCCCTTCTCCCCGGATGGTGCAGTCGCTTTTCCCGGTCGGTGCGCCGCGTCTGGTTTGGTGTTTTTAGCCGCCGTCAAGGATGGTCCGAATCGTTTTGCCGTTGACTTCGCTGTCGAGGATGGCGGCAAGTAGCGGCGAGGCCAGAGAGAACTCCTCCTCATCCAATAGAAAACCGGGCAGCGGCTGGGCGATGAGCAGCCTGTCGCCGGCGGCGGCAATTTTGTCAGGTGGCAGGCGGCAAGCGATTGCCTGGTAAGCGGGCTGTGCCAGCAGCGCCACCAGGACATCAGTCATGTTGCCCCAGTAGCGCCGCTGGCCGAGATGCTCAATGACCTGGCAGATGGCGCTGGCGACGCCTGGGTAGGACGCCGGCATTTCGGCCTCGCCGCCCGGCTGGCCGCCTGGCTGGCAGCGCCGCGTTGAAAGAAACAGGCGGCAAGCAAAGGGCCTGGCCGCGTAAATTCGGCACAATCAGTCGGTCAGGAAATGGCAGGGCATTTGATTTGCTGGCCAAACCGGGTTTGTTTCTTGCCCGGCCAGGCAGGCGGCGGCGAATTGGTTGGTGGTCATTGGCGGTGGCGTTGTTTGCCCGCAGGCGGTCAGCGTGTCGCCGAGCCATTGTGCCAATCCCTGGCCCAAGGCATAAGCCAGGATTTCTTCCCCCTCGACGGCGGTCATTGTCACGTTTTGCGTGCAGCAGACCGGGCAGGCCGGGCGGCAAGCGACAGTGAACCGCTGTGCCCAGTGATGGTACTGTTCGTAAATGATGTGCAGTATGTCAGATTTTAGCATCGGCAATGCGGCCTTGGCCGCTCATCGGCAAAGTTATTGTAAAATCATGGATTTTGCGCTGCCATTATACTCTTCACGCCGCCATGGTATTTGTTGGCGACAGTCGACGGCGGAGCGCTTGCGGGCCAGAGAAGGGCATTGTAGTATCATAGGCAACATCTTCTAGTTCGGCAAACCGCCACCGTTTCCCCCCTTGCGCCCATGCCGCAATTTTATCTTGAAGAATACGGACGCGCCCTTGCTGGTCGCCAGGTGTTCATTGCCTGCCGCGAGGGCATCCTGCGCGATCACGACAAAAACATCATTGCCGATATAAAATCTCTCAACCGTTTCCGGGCCCAAACCACGCTGTTTCATAATCTGCCCCATCGCCACTCCAGCCAGAAGCTGCTGCGGCTTTTGCAATCCCGTTTACCGGAAACCCGGCTGATCCGTATTGCCGCCAGCGACGATTTTTACGAGGAAGTGCTCAATTTCCCGGAGCCGATGTACAAATTGATCTTTCTCGAACGCCGTCCGCTCGTCGATGACCAGGGGCAAAAGATCAACGCCATCACCACGGTCAAGGCGCGGCGGGCTGAAATTGATTTTGGCGACATCGCCGCCAATCTCAACCTGAAGGACATGCTGAAAAAGGTCTGCGTCAAAATTGAGGAAGGCCGTTGCGAGCGCGTCCACTTTCTCCCCGCCGGCAAGGATGCGATTAAGCTGGAGCTGTTCACCGTTGAGGGCTGCGGCACCCTGATCGCCAACAATTTTCGGGAAGAATTTCACCAAATTGCCACCGACCAGGAAGTGGCCATCGTCCATCGTATCCTGACCGCCTACAAGCGTATGGGCTATCTGCGACCGCGGAGCAAGGACTATATTAGTAAAAATCGCCGTCAGTTTCACGTCACCACCATCGACGGCATCGTCGTCGGCTGCGTCGAAGGCAAAACCATCGACGAGAGGACGATGGAGCTGGGCGCTCTGGCCATCTCGGAACGCTTCCGCAATCAGCGGATCGGCGTTTTTACCGTTACCTCGTTCATCAAAACCATGCGGGCAGGCGGCATCAACCGCTTCATCTCCCTGAGTAACAATCCCCAGTTGGAAACCCTTTATTTGACGCTGGAATTTGCCAAGAAGACGCTGCCGGAATACCAGTGGCGGCAGGCGATCAGTCCAAACGTCATGATGTTTTTCAAGGAATACCCGCCGTTGTGAGACCGAGCCCGACCAGTTTAGAAATACTCTTGCAAACCTTGGCGCGGGCGCTCAAAGTCGGCGATGTCTTGCCAAAACGGGTCGAGCGGCGCCTCATCGTCAGAGACGGCGACAAACAGCCTGAAAAATTCCCGCGCCCGTTCCGCGCCCAGTGTAAAATCACCGCCCTTGGCCCGTTCCTCCTCAATAAAGACGGAAAAGTCATCGCTTAGCGCCAACTCACGATAATCGAGGCCTTTTGAAACGCGACCATGCTGATAGGCGGCGCGGTATTGGATGAGGAGCGATTCATCAGTCAAGTTAAGGTCGCTAAAAAGGTCAGGATGAAAGCGCAGCCGCCCGGCATCCAGCCGTTGCCACAGATACTCTGGCCGGGCCAACCGCCGCCAGTTTTCAATATGGGCGTCGAGCCGCTCAGCCACGCTCAAGAGGATCAAGGAACGGAGAAAGCCGTTATCCGAGACGCTTTCCGTTGGTTGCAGAAGGAAGAGGGCGTTGCGTCGCCGGGTGGCCCACCCTTGGAAACGGTATTTGTAGGGGAAGGAACAGTAGTTGACCGGAGGGCCAATTTTCTTTTTGAGGCTCTGTTCGAGAACCGCCAGGGCTGTCAGCTCCGAATCGATGGAAACGATCTTTTCGCCATGCAGCCAGCGGTAGCCGCGCGGCTGAAGACGCTCGTAATTATAGGGTGTTAACCGCAACTGATGGAGGTTGAGATGTTTGACGCCGGCGTCGCCTAGTCGCGGCAGCAGGTTTTTCAACCGATCTTCCTCTTCCGGGATGGCTGGAATCTCGACCGTTACCGTCGGGATCAATCCTGAGGCCAGGCGCGCGGCATCAAGGTGATAAGCGGTGGCGCCAATATCAAAACGGATTTCATCAAGACCGGCATCGGCCAGGGCGACGAGCATCTCATGGGTGGCGAGAATACCGTTGGTGTACAGCCAAAGATGAATTTTGACGCCGAAATGTTTTTTAATTGCCGCCACGAAGGCCAGGGTCCGCTCCGGCGTCAACAGCGGCTCACCGCCGCTAATGCTGGCTCCCGTGAAGGCAAAGCGCTCCAGATAGCGGACATAATGTTCCGGCTCGGCGAATTCCAGGCCATTGGCGCCCGGCTGACCGGTTTCGTCCTGTCTGGCCGGGCAATAGAAGCAGGCGCCATTGCACCTGCCGTTGATAAAAAGGCATGACCAGCTGCCGGCGACACAGCGGCGGCAGCCGGGGGCAAGGCCATTCATATCAAGTTTCGTGCCGCGGCAGCCGCTGCTGCTCTCTAAGTCCGCGAGGCTGGCCAGTAGGTCGGCGCGGCGGCCTACGGCCCGCGACAGATCCTCCTCGCCAGGAAAATTCAGCCCCAGCAGGCGCAGGCCATACTCTTTTTCATTTAGGGCGAGAAGCTCCTGACGTTGCCCATCGGAGCGGGCTGACGGCAAACACTGACGCCAAAAATCATTCATGACCGCTCATGATAAAGGGCAGGGCAACAGGCAGCTGGCCAACGACCGTTTTGGCACATGATGCACGCCTTTGTCATCGCGCCAGTAACGGATTGAATTGTCCAGACATTCGTCGCTTTGTACGGTCTCCTTCGGCTTGCCCAAGGCGATAACCAAACGCAAACTGAGGTGCTCCGGTAAATGGAACAACGCCGCTAGCGCCGGCTTGAAATTCATGATGCGGCAGCCGCCGAGCCGTAGCTCCATCGCCGTGAGCAGGATGTTTTGGCTGGCAATGCCGAGATCGAACAGGGCGTTACCCTCTGGGCCGATGAGGAGTTGGTGGTTGAGCAGGCAAAAAATGTAGGCGCTAGGTCTTTCACCCGACACTGGTCCAGGCCAATCGGCAAGATAGGCAGCCCAGCCGAGGTGGGGAAAGACCTGGGCGCAGGCCTCTGGGGTATTGACCAGCATGTACTGCCAGGGCTGGCAGTTGGCCGCCGAACCTCCGAGGCGGGCGGCGTCAATCAAGTCATGCAGGGTGGTGGTGCTGATTTTTTCCTTCTCGAAAAAGCGGCGGAAGGTACGGGTGCGGGCGATCAGTTCTTGCATTATTTTCTCTCTCGTGGCGGTGTATTCGCTGCACAATAAGTACGGATTCCACTGGAATCAAGCCGTTTGCCGCAGATGAAGGAAGATGATTCAATAAGGGAAAAATTCTGGGAACCGGGTATCGTGGGCAAAGAGAAAGCCAACATTGACCGCGTCTTTTTTCAGGAGTATCACTATGAAATCAAAAAAAACCGGCCTGGCCCGCATCATCGCCGCCGCCGGCTATTCAGCGGCCGGCCTGCGTAGCGCCTGGCGTACTGAAGCCGCCTTTCGCCAGGAACTCTGTTTGTACGTGCTTTTGCTGCCGGCTCTCTTCTTGCCGCCCTTTTCCGTGGACGTCAAGATGCTGCTTTTTGTTGTCAATAGTCTGGTTTTGCTCAGCGAGCTGGTCAATTCGGCGATTGAGGCCATTGTCGATATGGTCTCGCCGGATTTCCATCCTCTGGCCAAAAAGGCCAAAGATATTGGCAGCGCCATTGTCTTTATCGCTCTTATCATGGCGCTTGCCGCCTGGATTTTCGCCGTTATCTCGCTGTTGGCCTCGCCATAGTCGCCGCCTGTCGATGGAAACGCCTTGCTCACCCAGTAAGAACAACGGGAAAAAACAGCCCGCTCCCAGAAACTGTACGCCAGCGAGAAGAGACCGCCCTGTAAACCCTACGCTTAATTTGACTTGTCAGGGATGATTGCTTGCGTGGGATTTTGCCATAACCCAGCCATCATAGGCCCGATTATGGCGATGGCCAGCACAACTACCGCTCCCGTCGGCCAGTCCATCAAGGCTGAAACGGTTAGCCCCAGCGCATAACCGAAAGCCCCAAGCGCATAGGCGGCGATCAACCGTCTCCGGCCCTGCAGATGGCGGGTCACCAAGGCCGGCACGATCAAACTGGTAAAGACCAGATAGACACCGACCAGTTGTACGGAGGCGGTAACCGCCAGCGCAAACAGCACATAAAAACCGACACGCCCCAATTTTTTCGCCAGAAGAAACCAGAGCGCCAGAACAACCACGGTTAGCACCGCCATTGCCTGCAATTGGGTTGCGCTTACCCAGAGAATTTGCCCGATCAATAAATCTTTCAAGTGCTCGCCGCCGTGTGGATTTCCCGCCAGCAACAAAATGCCAACACAGGATGCCAAAACAAAAAGCACACCGATGAGCGCCTCTTGAACCGCTGGCCAGCGTTTCTCGGTCCAGGTCAAAAGGATGGCTCCCAATAAAGCGGCGCTGATGGCGGCTATTTGCACCGCCAAGCCTTCCGGTTCCCACCCCATGGCATCGGCGGTGATCACTCCGACCCCGGCGATTTGCGCGATCGCCAGGTCGATAAAAACGATGCTGCGCTGAAGTACCTGTATGCCCAGCGGCACATGTGTCGCCAACACCAACAAACCGGCAATCATCGCCGGTCCGAGAATACTGAGGTTCAAACTGTGCCAATGCAGAATTAGATTCATCGATTTGCCTTCAAGAGAAGTTCGATCGTATCGTCGAATAGCAGGAACAAATCTTTGGCCCGATCATCTCCTCCTACCGTAAACGGCAGCACGACCACAGAGATTTTGGCGCGTTCCGACAACCATTCGGAACCGCGCCCGTCGTTGTAGGCGGCGCGGACAATCATCTTCGCCGGCTGCCGTTGTAATTGTTCCAATACTTCGCTTAAATGACTGCTGGTCGGCTCGACTCCCGGTTTTGGCTCAAGAGTCGCCACTTCATGCAAACCCAGCCACTCTTCGAGATATGGAAAGCCCTTGTGTTGCACGACAATGGCCGTGCCGCGCAAGGGCGCCGCCTCTTTTTCCCAACGAGCTAAGGCCGTCTTCCAGCGTGAGGAAAAGTCGGTGTAACGCGCTTGGTAATCGGCGGCGTTGGCGGGATCGATCTCGGCCAAGCGCTGGGCCAGCGCTGTCGCGACAACGGCGATATTGCGCGGATCGGTTTGAATATGCGGATTCCCCGAAGGGTGAACATCGCCATCGGCACGATCCAGGCGTGTGGGCACCTCAAGCTTGCGCACGAAAGCGGCGGCTTCAAAGTAGCCGGGTTTGTCGGGGGTAATGGCCGGATTCCCCGATTGTCGCAGCAAAATTGGCAGCCAACCGATTTCCAGTTCCGCGCCGGTACACACCAGTATGTCCGCGGTGCGCGCCGCCGCCAGCAAACTGGGTTTGGCCTGG
>JAIRRG010000200.1 GCA_031256095.1 Desulfobulbaceae bacterium | reverse complement strand
CTGCGTTTTGACAAACTGCCGGGCAGCCCAAGCGAACTACTGGCGCAATCAGGGGCCGATATGCGAGCGATGCCGCGTTCCCTCGGCAAATACCTGGTCGGCCTGCTTGATCATCTGTTCCTTGACGCCCGCCTGCGTCACGTTCTGACCCGTCCGCATTGTCTCGGCAACCTGTTGATCACCGCCGCCATCTACCGGCAGTTGCCCGTCGATGGCCAAAGCCGTCCCGAAGACTTGCTATCAGAGGCCATTCTGACTGGCCTGCGCGAGATCGCCGGGCGGATCGGCGCTGGGCCCGGCTCCGTCTATCCCTGCACGCCGACACCGGCGCTCTTGCGAGTACGTTATGCCAACGGCATCGAGATTACTGGTGAAAACAAATCCAGCACCGCCCGGCGCGGTTTTCCCATTGAACGGGTTTTCGTCGATTTCTGCGGCTATCCCCACGTCTACCCGGAGATATACCAGGCCATCGCCGAGGCCGATATTATACTGCTGGCACCGGGTAGCCTGTACAGTTCGGTGATTCCCGTATTCCAGGTACCGGGTCTGGCCCAGGCGGTGCGCGACAACTGCCGGGCGCAGAAAATTCTCGTCGCCAATTTGTGGGTACAGGCCGGGGAAACCGATCTGAGCCTCGCCGATCCGGAACGGAAATTTTATGTCTCCGACATGATCCGCGCCTACGAACGGAACATTCATGGCGGTACCAAGAATTTGTTTCACGAGGTGCTCTGCCTGTCGCTTCAGGATGTGCCAGCCTCGGTGCTGCAACGCTACGCTGTTGAGGGGAAGGTGCCGATTTTCCTTGATAAGGATGTCGTTCGCGCGCAGGGCTATGTGCCAGTTGAGTGCGATATTTATTCGCGGCGCATCCTGAACGAACGCGGCATTATTCAGCATGATCCGTCGAACCTGGCCCAAGCGGTGCAAACCCTGTATGCCGGGCGGGAGCTCTTTGCGGCGCCAGACCAATCTATCCAACTCAATGTCCAGCCGGATTCCCCGCCAACTCCGCCAGTAGAACCACCTCTGGAACCACCAGTGGTAAGAAGTAAAAAAGGGAAAAGTGGGCTAATGTTGATCCCCTGCCGGAAACGCCAGCAAATGATCGAAACACTGGCTGCCTGGCGTTATCGGGGATGCGGCCCAAGGGCTAGGGCGGAGCATGCCGACCTGCTCGCCGCTTTAGCCGATATTTTGTGGAAACACTATGACATTGCCCCAGCCCATTTGGTGGCGATTAGCGGCATCGTCAGTCATGAGGCCGACACCTGGCCGCGCAACCAGCGCTACGACAACATCTTTTCTTTTTACCAGCCGGAGAATGGCTGCATCCACATCCGCCATGATCAGATCGGAATTCCGTCGCGGCTGGAACTGGCCGTGCTGATTGCCATCGGTCAGTCACTGCTTGGCAATTACGCCGCGGAAAAGCGCATGGAAAACGTCATCTATGAAAAGCAGGTGGTCGGCAAGCGCTATCACCTGCTTTTGACTCCTGAAAAAGACAGGCGATGCTATTTTTCCGGCATCGAGTTGGATGCCTTTCTGCGCTTGGCGCGGATGATCCCGATTGAGGCAGGCCGTCGCTACAACCGCCTGGTCAATGGCGAGGATGGCTTCACGCCGCCTGGTTTGCTGATGGGCTTGACCTATGCCTGGTATCTGGAAAACCGCCTGGCCAGTCATATCGAATACAAGATGTCGGTACTGCGGATGCCAAGCTCAGATCTGATCCCGGAGCAGCGGCGCGTCATCGACCGCCGCGGTGAATTGGTGACATTTTTTCGCGAAGTAGTTTTTGTCTAAAGGTACGATGCAGCCTCATTCCTTCGCCTCATCCTTTGTCAAAACAGTCTGATAATTTTTCCCATCCATGGAGCCAAAGAATCATTACCAACTTCGACGGAGGCGTACTGATAATTGACCACGTGCTGCCGCAGTGGTTCAGGCCAAGCCGCCGTTGACGGAAATCACCTGGCCGGTGATGTAGGAAGCGTCATCGGAAAGGAGAAAGGCCACCACCTTGGCCACCTCTTCCGCCTTGCCAATTCTTGCCATTGGAATCAGACGGCGAATTTCTTCTTTCGGTGCGGCAGTGATCATCTGAGTTTCGATCAATCCTGGGGCGACAACATTGACACGGATGCCCAGCCTGGCCACTTCGCAGGCCAGAGAGCGGCTGGCAGCGTTCAGCCCGGCCTTGGCCGCCGCATAGTTGGCTTGGCCGCGGTTGGGGATGAGCGAGGACGCTGAGGAAATTGACACCACGGCGCCGCGTTTTGCCCGCGCCATTTTTTCGATGACTGGTCTCGTAACGTTGTAGAAGCCGTCGAGGCTGGTGGCAATAACCTTATGCCAGTTTTCCGGCGGCATCAGCATAAAAAGACCATCGGCAATGACCCCGGCGTTGTTGACCAGTATATCGATGCCGCCGCAGTTGGCCGTCAACTTCCCAACTGCCTGTTCGGCGGCCTTGCCGTCACGGACGTCAAAGAAAATGATTTCGCCATCGCCGCCGGCCTGCCGCACCTGAGTCAGGGTTTCTTCGGCGGCCACGCGGTTACCGAGATAATGAATGCCTATATAATGGCTGGTCTTAGCCAGCTCCAGGCAGATCGCCCGGCCAATGCCGCCGGACGCCCCGGTGACTAGGGCGGTTTTTCGCTTACTTGTTACCGGATCAGTTTGGTTGAGCCGTCGTTCGTCTGTTCTTTCCATATTTAGGCCTCATCCTGATAAATCTGGGCCACGACTTCGGCCACGAGTTTGCCTTGCCAGTGGACCAAGCCCGTGGATTCGCAGAAGGGATGGAAACAGAAACCGTTTTCTACCCGGATGGTCAGCCTGGCGCCAATCGGCAAGGTGGCGGCGTGGAAAATGGCCTTTTTCACCGCCACCAGCCAGCCGTTTTTGTTGGCATTTTCCCCATCAACACGCATCAGCCTCCAGACATTGCAAACACCGATGGTTTGGGCCACTAGTTCGACGCAGAGCAATGAGGAAACGCCCGCCGTTGCCGCCGTTGGCCAGCTTGTTTTTACCAGGGTTTCGGTGATGGCGTGGTTTTCATCCACCTCCAGCACGGTGTCAAGCAGCAACATGGCGCCTCGGTGTGGCAGCATATTCGCCGGGCTTAAGGCTGGGGGAGAGGGTGTTTCGTTCACATGAACTGGGTGGAAAAGGTTGAGATGCGTATGTTTATGGGATAAAGACCAGAATGTGATTATATTAGTCGTTTTTGGGGGCTTTGTATCCTTTTTTGTGTCCCTTGTCGGCCCTTGCCTATCGGGCTTGGGCTTTTGCTTGGGTCTTTCCTTTTTATTGTCGAGTGACCGCATGAACGAGTTGACCAGCGAGTTGAAGAAAAAGTTGATCACCCTGTTAAACCTCAGCGATGTGACTCCGGAAAATTTCGATGAAAATGCCCAGCTTGTCGGCGGTGAATTGGGTATTGATTCCATCGACGTCCTGGAAATGGTGGTGATGGTCGAAAAAGATTACGGCGTC